>CAYMNT010000006.1:0-15447 GCA_964391875.1 uncultured Bdellovibrionales bacterium | reverse complement strand
TTAGCGATGAAATAAAACCAATAATTAATTAAAAACATAAATATGTTTAAGTGGATATTTAAATTGCTTCTAAAAATTTTATTGTGTGTAGCAATTTTAGCTGGATTATTAATGTTGCTTTTTAACTGGCCGGTAAAGAGCAAGAACGATAAGATGAAATTTCAACTTTCGTTTTCTCAAATTTATGCCAATTCTTTGGGTTTGGATTGGCATAAAGTTTATCAAGCTTCTTTACGGGAACTTCAGCCGGAAAAAATAAGAATTTCAGCCTATTGGACAGAGATTGAGAAAACGCCAAGTGAATATGATTGGACAGACTTGGACTGGATGATTAAAAAGGCTAAAGAAAACCAGACAAAAATTTTGTTAACTTTTGGTATTAAAGCCCCTCGTTGGCCGGAATGTTATATTCCAAAATTTTATCAATCAAATAAAGCGGAAAGGGAAACGGCTTTATTGCGTTTTGAAAAAAAATTATTAAAACGATATAAGGGCGAGAAGAATATTATTATGTGGCAAGTAGAAAATGAACCGTTTTTACCTTTTGGGGATTGTCCGGTGGGGACAATAGATAAAGAATTGTTGGAACGAGAAATTTCTTTAGTTAAATCCATAGACAAAAAACGTCCCATTATGGTAACTGATAGTGGAGAGCTCTCTTCTTGGTTTTCGGCGGCTAAAAGAGCAGATATTTTTGGGACAACTCTTTATCGAATTATCTATAAAAAACCTTTTGGCTATATTCATTATCCGCTCAGTCCGAATTTTTTTCGGATAAAAGCCTGGTTGATAAAAGTTTTTGTTGACCAAGATAAAGTTATTATTTCAGAGTTACAAGCGGAACCATGGACGACCGGTTGGGTAAAAGAGGTGTCACTTAAAGAGCAATACAAATCAATGAACACGGAAAAATTTCATCAGATTATTGATTATGCACAAAAAACCAGATTTAAAGAAAGTTATCTTTGGGGGGTAGAATGGTGGTATTGGTTAAAAGAAGAGCAAAAAGCTCCTCAAATGTGGAAGGCGGCCAAAAAAATAATTAATAAGAAAAAGGTTGATTAAATAAATTTAACCATATCATTTTTAGTAAGACCAAAGATATACAAGGATTACTAAATTTATCGAGTAAAAGATGTTGACTCAGAACGGATTAAAACGACTAAAAAAAGAAAGGAATAATTGATCGGAAAGTTATTTAAATTAATTGATGAATTGAGTATTGTCTTATTGAATAAAAAAATGATTAATTCAAGACCAAAAAAAGCAAGAATTCACAGTAGCCTTGAAATAATGTAATAAAATAGTTTATAGAATTTTAAGAGAATGCCAGGTAAATATTTATGGTTAAATTTATAAAAATTTACCTTGTTGGTGGGCGCAGAGGGATTTGAACCCCCGACCATCAGCTTAAAAGGCTGTTGCTCTACCAACTGAGCTATGCGCCCGTGATTAACATATGATCAATTTTCTAAATAACAAAAATTAATAATGACTTTACTTTGAAAAGTCGTATGTTTAATTTAAACAACAAGTTTAAACTGATAATTATCATACTACAAGGTAAAACTTAGTCAAGAGATTAATATATCACAAAAATAATCTTGTAAATCATCAGGAAAGAAGTATAATAACTTTAGTATTAGTTAACTCACTTTAAATAAAAATAAATAAATGAACATCAAAAATATTGAAGCTTTTGAAATTATTGATTCAAGAGGTAACCCGACATTGGAAGCAGTGGTGACTTTAGAAAATGGAATAAAAGCTAAGGCAGCTGTTCCGTCGGGAGCTTCCACCGGAGAAAATGAAGCTTTGGAATTAAGAGATGGAGGAGAGCGTTTTTTTGGTAAGGGAGTGTTAACCGCTTGTCAAAATGTAACCGAAAAAATTTTTCCAGCCATTAAAGAATTAAATGTATATGATCAAAAGGAAATTGATCAAGCGATGATAGATTTGGATGGAACAGAAAATAAATCACAACTGGGGGCCAACGCTATTTTGGCGGTATCTCTGGCAGTTTGTCGTGGGGCAGCTATTTCCAAGAAGATGCCTCTTTGGCAATATATTAATGAAATCTATAGTTTTACTTACCCGACGAATGATAAATTTCCGGCTTTAATGATGAATGTGATTAATGGAGGCGTACACGCTGACAGTGGACTGGATATTCAAGAATATATGTTTGTGGTGGATGGATTTGATAATTTTTCTGAACGAGTTCGAGCGGGAGCGGAGCTTTATCATGATTTAAAAGAATATTTAAAAGAACATCACTTTAGAATAGCGGTGGGGGATGAAGGAGGATTTGCTCCTCATTTAAGTTCCAATGAAGAGCCGTTGGAAATTATGTCGCAAGTATTAAGGAGCTCTAAGTTTGCGCAACAAGGTAAGGTAACTTTAGGAATAGATGCGGCAGCCAGTGAATTTTTCAAAGACAATAGTTATCAGTTAAGATTGGAAGTGGCGCAATTAGATACGGCAGAGATGATTGAACGATATGAAGAATGGATTAATAAATACGAATTAACTTTAATTGAAGATCCCTTAAGTCAATCAGATTGGGGAGGTTGGAATAGTATTAATAAAAAAATTGGGAAGAAGATTGATTTGATTGGCGATGATTTGTTAGTTACACAGAAGAAATTTCTTCAACGAGCGATTGATGAAGAGTCATGTAATGCTATTTTAATCAAAGTCAATCAAGTGGGTTCACTCTCTGAAACTATTGAAACTATTAAGTTAGCACAGGAAAATAAAATGAAAATAGCTGTTTCTCATCGGAGTGGAGAAACCACTGATGACTTTATTGCTGATTTAGCAATAGCTACGGGAGCCGAACTGGTTAAATTTGGAGCACCGGCACGAGGAGGGCGAGTGGTAAAATATAATCGACTAAATGAAATAGCCAGAGAAGTAAACGCCCAATAAGCCAAGAAGCGATTAATTTATTGTTTTTTAAAAAAATAAAGTAATGAAAAAAATAATTTGCATCGGATCGGCCACTAAAGATATATTTCTCAATTTAAAAGAGAGTAAGCTTATAAATAATCCATCAGATATCAATGCTCAGAAGTTGATGGCTTTTGAATTTGGCGCGAAAGTTTATGCACGGAGTATTAAAGAAATGTTGGGAGGGAGTGCGGTGAATGTAGCCGCCGGTTTGAGTAAGGCTGAATTGCGAGCCTTTGTTTTTTCTAGAATTGCCAAAGGAGAAGAAGGAAAGTGGATTACCAAAAGATTGAAGCATTTAAAAGTTAAAAAAAATTATTTACAAAGTACGGGAGGAGACAGAGGTGCGATTTCGGTAATATTGTCAGACCAAAAAAATCATGACCATATTATTTTTCGTTCGGGAGATTCAGTGGAAAATTTTAATTTAGAGAAAAGCCTAAAAAAATTTAGAGAAAAAGTGCACTGGATTTATCTTGGTTCGCAAAAACAAAAGGGAGAAAAAAATATGAAATTGGTGTTTGAATTTGCTCAGCAGAAAAAGGCTAAAGTAGCTTTTAATCCATCCAGTTGGCAAATTACTCATAAAGCCAAAGAATTATCCGGGTTTTTTGATAAAATAGAAGTATTATTTTTAAATCGAGATGAGGCTTTGGAGTTAATTAATAATATTGAAGGGTCGGTGGAAGATAAGCCTAAATTTTTAGTTAAACGGTTGATTGATTATGGTGTTGCTCAAGTGGTTTTAACTGATGGTGCTCAGGGAGCTTATGTAGGAAATAAAGATGATATTTTTTATTTACCAACGAGGGCGGAAAAAATTATTGAAACGGTGGGAGCGGGAGATGCTTTTTGTAGTGGTTTTTTGGCTAATTTCATAGAGACAGCGGAAATAAAACAAGCTTTAATTTGGGGGACACTTAACAGTGCGGGAGTGTTAAGTAAAACCGGAGGAACGGAGGGATTGTTAAAAAAGAAAGAATTAAAATTACAAGCGAAAAAAATTAAAGTTAAAATAAAAAAAATATAAAGAACATTTAAAATGAAAAATTTTTTTAATCCTCAATCAGTGGCGATTATCGGAGCTTCCAATCAAGCGGGAAAAATAGGGAATATTTTAGTTAAAAATATTCAACAGAACAAAAGAGTAAAAATTTATCCGGTTAATCCGAAGAGAAAGAAAGTTGATAAATTAAAATGTTTCTCCACAGTATTAGATATTGCTAAAAAAGTAGACTTAGCCATAATTGCTATTCCGGCTAAGTTTGTTTTGTCGGCAGTGGAAGAATGTGCCTGGAAAGATAAGCCGATAAAAAATATTATCATTATTTCTGCCGGTTTTTCTGAAAGCGGGGAAGAAGGAAAAAGAAGAGAGGAACAGTTAGGCAAATTAGCCAAGCAATATAAGTTAAAAATTTTAGGACCAAATTGTTTAGGCACAATCAATGTTACTGACAATTTAAATATCTCTTTTGCCGGTAACGAATTATCTCGAGGGTCTATCGGTTTAATTATGCAGTCGGGAGCGATGACCACCGCTTTACTTAGTCGGGCGAAAAAAGAAGGTTTTGGTTTTTCTCTCATTGCTACTTTGGGAAACAAAACGGTGGTGGGGGAAAATGAATTAATTGATTTTTATTTACAAGATGAAAATACAAAAGTAATTGTTCTTTATTTGGAAGATATTCAGGCAGGAAAAAGATTAAATGAAATATTTCAAAAAGCCAGAGGGAAAAAAGAAATCGTAATAATTAAAGCGGGACGGAGTGGTCAAGCGAAAAAAGCCATTCAATCACACACCGGTTCTTTGGCGGGAGAAGTTGATGTTTTCGAGGCAATATTAAAAAAGGAAGGAGTTTATTTTGTTACCAGCATAAAGCAGATGGTTAATCTATTAAAAGTATTAAGTGTTTTTAGACAACCTTTAACAAATAAATTAACTATCGTTACCAATGCCGGAGGTCCGGGAGTGGTGACTACCGATTTAATTGAAGAAGCAAAAAATTTAAGCTTAATGAAAATAGAGAAAAAAATGCAACAACAATTAAAAAAAATGTTGCCCGCAGAAGCCTCAATAGAGAATCCCATCGATATTTTAGGTGATGCTTTAGATGATCGGTATGCCGAAGTTATGGAAGTAGTTGTTAAAAATAAGGCAGGAGGGGCGATTTTGGCGTTGGTAACTCCTCAATTTCAAACTCCGGTAAATAAAATTATTCAAGCAATAATCAAAGCCAATCAGCAACAGCGACTACCCATTTATCCGATATTAATATGTGAATTAGATAGTCAAATGAAACAATCATTAATGGAAAATAATTTAAGTTATTTTACTTATCCGGATGATGCGGTGAATGGACTGAAGTTATATTTTAAAAATAAATCAATCGGAGAGTTTAAACAATCAACATTTTCAAAGGGTGACTTAATTCGTAAACAAAAAGTAAAAAACATTTTACGTGAACATAAAAAAGTGGAAAAGTCAGAAAAACAAGTATTATTTTATCGGGAAGCTATGAAATTAGGGGACCTTTACGATTTAAATATTTTAGCAGGAGAATATGTAACAAAAAATGAATTAAATAAAATTAAAGAGTATCCGGTGGCGATGAAAATTGATACCCCGAAAGTGCTTCATAAAAAAAGTCAAGGAGGAGTAGTCTTGGGAATTAAAAATAAAATGGAATTAAAAAAGAGTATCAATAAATTTGAAAAAAAATTTCTGGGGGGTAAAATATTAGTTCAGCCTATGATTAAAAATGGAATAGAATTGATTATGGGACTAAAAAATGATTCAGATTTTGGAATGGTAATGCTTTTGGGTTTAGGTGGAGTAGCTACGGAAATTTTTAATGAAAAAATTATTCTTCCTTTGCCCACTTCTCAACAAGAAATTAAGGAAAATATAAGTGGTTCAAAAATAGCCAAAGTATTAAAGAAAGAAAATATTGAAATTAATCGAGTGGTAACTGAATTAATTAAATTAGCCAATCTAGGAAGGGAAGTAACTGAAATAAAAGAATTAGATTTAAATCCGATTATTTTTTATGAAGCGGACGATCCGATAGTGGTGGATATTAAAGTTTTATTTTAGTTTAATGTTGAAATAGCAAGCTAAAAGAGCTCATAAAATATGTTAGACTTTAAAGCAATTAATAAATTAACAAATAAAAATGAGAATTATTCAAAATAAAATACTTATTATTGATGATGATAATGAAGTGCGCAAGCAATACGTTGATCTTTTTAGAAAAAATGACTTTGAAGTTTTGGAAGCTAAAGACGGAGTGGAGGGATTGAATATAGTTAAAGCGGAAGAAGGTATTGATGTTATTTTTACCGGGATTATTATGCCACGAATGGACGGGTTTAAATTAATAAGCATTTTAAAAGAAGATAAAACAACAGCCAACATACCGGTGGTGGTTAATTCTCATTTGGGAAAAGAGGAAGATAAAGAAAAAATGAGGGAATTGGGAGCAAAAGATTTTATTATACGGGGGATAACTTCTCCAATGGAAGTATTAAAAAGAATTAATCAAGTTATTAAACAAGGAGAGTATTGGCTTCAGCTTGATCCATTGAGGCTAAGCGGACAGAAATTAATTAAAGATTTGGAATTACCGGAAGATTTTAAATGTAGGAATTGCGGGACTGATTTATCTTTAAAAGCGAAAGTTGATATTCAAGGTAAATTAGCCGGAAAGATAACTTGCCCCAATTGTAAGATGGAATATTAAAGGAAGTTTTAGTAAATAATTATTTTTAGTGATGAAAAAAAATTGGAAATTACAAGAAGTTAAAAAAATTCTCTTTCCTGAATTAAAAAGTGCCACCAATCAGGCACTTTTATTGAGAAATATTGATCGGATTAGCAAGAAAGAGGAGTTTTTAAAGCCGGATTATAACCGAGACATAACAAACCCGTTTTTATTAAAAGGAATGAATGAAGCAGTGAAAAGAATATTGAAAGCCAAAGATAAAGATGAAAAAATTTGTATTTACGGGGACTATGATGCTGATGGAGTAACGGCAACTGTTTTATTAGATGATTTTTTTAGTCAAATTAAGATAAAACATTTTTGTTATATTCCCGACAAAGAAAAAGAAGGGAACGGACTTAATCAAAAAGCCATTGATAAAGTTATCGCTCAGGGGGCTAAATTGATAATAACCGTTGATTGTGGAATTTCTAACTGGCAAGAAATTGACTATGCTTCAAAGAATCAAATAGAAATTATTATTACCGATCATCATTCTTTGCCTAGAAAAATTCCTCAAGCCGTAGCCATTGTTAATCCAAAAATGACAGACAAATATCCCCAAAAAGATTTAGCCGGAGTAGGGGTGGCTTTTAAATTGGCGCAGGGAATAGCCAGCAAAATAAAAAATTATGATGAAGAACAATTGAAATGGCTATTGGATTTAGTGGCCATTGGAACCATTGCTGATTGTGTTCCGCTCTTGAAAGAAAATCGAACGCTGGTAAAATTTGGATTATTGGTTTTGGCTAAAACTCGTCGAGTGGGATTAAAACAAATTTTTCAAGTAAGTTCATTAAAAATAGATAATCATAGTATTCCCACCAGCGAACAGATTTCTTTTTATTTAGCTCCGCGGATTAACGCAGCCGGTAGAATGGAACATGCTAAATTAGCTTTTAAATTATTATCTTTAAACGATCGGGATATGGTCCAGGCACGTATTTTAGCACTTGAATTGGAAGAAAAAAATCGGGCGCGACAAAAGGTTACTCAAGAAATTATTAAAGAAGTAGAAAAAAGATTAAAAAAGCAAAAAGATATTCCCCCTATCATTATTGAATGGGATCCACATTGGAATTATGGAATTGTTGGATTAGTGGCGGGACGAATAGCGGATAAATACCAACGACCCGCGCTTATCTTACAAGAAAAAAAAGATGTTTTAAGAGGTTCCGGGCGTTCAGTGGCGCAAATTAATTTAATCGCTATTTTTCGCGAGCAAGATAACCTTTTGGAAAAATATGGTGGCCATGCTTTTGCTTTGGGGGGAGAGATAAAAAAAAGCAATATCGATGAATTGAAGAAAAAATTATCAATTCGTTTAAAACCATTACTCTCTAAAAATGAACAGAAAATAATAAAAATTGATAGTCATTTAAATTTAACTGATATTGATAACCAGCTACTGGATGAATTGGAACAGTTGGAGCCTTTCGGTGAAAAAAATAGAGAGCCCATCTTTTTTTCCGATAAATTATTAATAAAAGATATAAGACAAGTGGGGAATGGAGAGAAACACTTAAAAATGGTATTTGAAAATATAACCGGAGATAAAACACTTTCCGCTATCGGTTTTGGATTAGGGAAAGAATTTCCAGATTTAACGGTGGGCAAGCAAGTGGAAATAATTTATAATTTACAGAAAAATACATGGAATGGGCAGACTAATCCCCAAGCTAAATTGATAGATTTAGAGGTAATAAATTGATTGACTAAAGAGATTTCTTAATTTATGCTTAAGGAACTGTTTTGGCTCCATCGTCTAGTGGCTAGGACGCCAGGTTCTCATCCTGGTAACAGGGGTTCAATTCCCCTTGGAGCTACCAGCAAAATTAAACGGATATTTATTAATAGAATAACAGATGGAAATTGTTAACCAATTAAAACAGTATAAACAAACCATTGATCCACTACTAAAGAATTATTTAGACGAAAAATTAGCTAAAGTGGAAGGTGGATTTTTTGAGACTCAAGCCATAAAATCAACTAAAAGGGTAATGCTTTCCGGTGGAAAAAGAATTCGTCCGGCTTTAGTTTATTATGCCTACCTTTTACTTGGAGGAAAAGAACCTGAAAAAGCCAGATATGCTTCTCTGGCTATGGAATTTATGCATAATTTTCTTTTAATTCATGATGATATTATTGATCGAGATAAAAAAAGGCACGGCATTAAAACTATTCACGAAGAATATCGCTTAAAAGCTAAAAAAATTAAAACAGGAATAGACCAACGTCATTTTGGTAATGCCATGGCGATAATTATTGGAGATATGGTTTATATGATGGGGAATGATATACTTTTGGAATCTAAATTTTCCAGTGATATAATTGTTAAGACACTTAAACAATTGGAAAAGAGTGTTTATCAAGTTGTTCCGGGAGAAATGATGGATATTTATTTTGGAGCCAAAGGTAAGGCGACGGAAAAAGAAATTATACAAATGCAAGAAGCTAAAACGGCTCGTTATACTTTTGAAGGACCACTTCATATGGGCGCTATGTTAGCGGAAGCTGATAAAAAACAGAGGAAAATACTTTCATTATATGCGCTACCCTTGGGAACGGCTTTTCAAATAAAAGATGATATTTTGGGAGTTTTTGCTGATGAAAAAAAACTTGGTAAACCAGTGGGTTCAGATATTAGAGAGGGCAAACAGACATTATTAGTAATAAAGACATTAGCTTTGGGGAATAGAGAAGAAAAAAAAATAATTAATAAATTATTAGGGAAAAAAGATATTACCAAACAAGAAATAGAGCAGTTTCGTTCAGTCATTGAAAACAGTGGAGCGTTAAAATATTCTTTAGATTTAGCGGAAAAATTAACAAAGCAAGCATTAACTGCCATTGAAAAAATAGAAGTACAAGACGAAAAGGCGTTAGTTTTTCTAAAAGAATTGGCGAGTTATATCATTAAGCGTAAACTGTAAATTTATGACAAAAAAAATAATAACTTATAATGAACCCCGGCATGTACTTATTATCCCCGACGGTAATCGTCGCTGGGCGACCAAAAAAGGACAAAAACCTTATCAAGGACATAAAAGAGGCGCAGAAAGAATAGAAGAAATAGTGCGACAAGCCTTAAAGATGAAAATTAAATATTTAACGCTTTGGGGGTCTTCAAAGGATAATTTAAAAAAAAGAAGTTTAGTGGAAAGACGAGGATTGTTAAAAATTTACAAAAATTATTTTACTAAATTAATCAGTAATCAAGACATAATTAATTATCAGGTAAAAATTGGTTTGATAGGTAAATGGCAACAACAATTTCCCGCAGAGCTTAAGAAGATTTTAAGAACAGGAGTCAAAAAAACGAAACTGCATAACGATTATTTTCTTAATTTTCTTTTAGCCTACAATGGAGATGATGATTTGATTTATGCGATTAAAAAAATTGTTAATCAGTCAAAAAACAATGAAAATATAGTAATTAATCAAAAACTAATCGCCGATAATTTAATGAGTGCTTCACTTCCGCCGGTAGATTTAATTATTCGCACGGGAGTGGAAGGTGATCCTCATAACAGTGTGGGTGTGTTAATGTGGCAAACTCAAAATGCGCAATACTATTTTTCGTCGAAAATGATGCCTGATTTTTCCGCCAATGATTTTAAAAAAGCGATAGAGAATTTTAATCAACGAAAAAGACGTATGGGAAAATAATGAGGGATAGTTGATTTGATATAAAAAAAATGATAGAATTAAATTCGGTTAATTAATAAATTAAAAATAATAAAATGCCAATAGAATTTACTGATGCTGATTTTGAAGCGAAAGTTTTAAAATCAGAAAAAACAACCTTAGTTGACTTTTGGGCTCCTTGGTGTGGTCCTTGTCAAATGATGGGCCCAATAATTGAAGAAGTTGCCAAAGAGGCGGGTGATGATTTTAAGGTAGGAAAACTTAATGTTGATGAAAATCAACAAACGGCGCAACAATACAATGTTATGTCTATTCCCACTATAATTATCTTTAAAGAGGGAAAACCAGTTAAGCAATTAGTGGGAGTTCAAGCAAAGGAAGCATTGCTAGCTGAACTAAAAAGTGCTTAAAAAAGAATAATTAAAAAATAACAATTAATTTTGTAGTAAAGCACGATATTATTTATTTAGTATTAAATATCGGTCTTTGCTATACCAAAAAATAATGGAAAAAGTAATTATTATCGGTTCTGGACCGGCGGGACTGGGGGCGTCTGTTTATTTATCACGCTATAAGGTGGAGCATTTAATTATTGGCAGTCAAGCGGGCGGATATATTAATAATACCGATTTAATTCAGAATTATTTAGGTTTTTCGGAAATTAAAGGATTTGAGTTGGCAACTAAAATGAAAAGTCATGTGGAAAATTTAGGAGCGAAAATTATTGAAGAAGAAGTTAAAACAATAAAGAAAGAACAAGATTATTTTTCGGTGGAAACCAATAGGGGAAATAAATTTGAAAGTCAGTATATTATTTACGCCATAGGAACAAAACATAGATCGTTGGGTATACCGGGAGAAGAAGAATTGGAAGGAAAAGGAGTGTCTTATTGCGCTACCTGCGATGGTCCATTTTTTAAAGATAAAAATGTGGTTGTGGTAGGGGGAGGGAATAGTGCCGGTTCCGCAGCTCAAATTTTAGCTCAACATGCTAAGGCGGTGACGGTAATTTATCGTAAAAAAGAACCTCCCATGCTACCTTCTTATTTAGATGAGATTAAGCGTAATCCCAAGATAACATTAATTTGTTGTACCAATTTAAAAGAGATAAAAGGAAAAGAAAAAGTGGAAGAAATAATTTTAGATGTTGAACATCAAGGAAGTGATCGATTAAAAACAGACGGTGTTTTTATTGAAATTGGTTCAGTGCCAAGAACTCAATTAATTAAAGACTTAAAGGTTGATTTAAATGACTGGGGTTTTATTAAAACTCAGGCCGACCAATCAACCAGTTTAGATAAATTTTATGCCGTAGGAGATGTAACTACCGGATCTAACGGGTTTAGGCAAATAATCTGTGCTGTTTCTGAAGGAGCTATTGCCGCTTTGGCTATATTCGAGAAAATGAAAGAAAAATAATATCAAGCTAATTTAAAGAATAAATATTCAATGAAAAAAGAACCTAATAGATTGGCTATTAAATATAGTCGAGGGGGGAAGTTGGAAACAAATTCCAGTTTAAAAATAAATAATGATAATTTGGCTGATATCTATACTCCCGGAGTAGCTTCAGTTTGTTTAGCGATTAAAGATAATCCCGGTAAAGTTTTTGATTTAACTTGGAAAAGTCGTACGGTGGCAATTGTTTCCGATGGAACGGCTGTTTTAGGTTTGGGAAATATCGGACCGTTAGCGGGGTTACCGGTAATGGAAGCCAAGGCCTTACTTTTTAAGCAAATGGGAGGAATAGATGCGGTGCCTATTGTTCTGGATACGCAGGACCCGAAAAAAATTATTGAGACGGTTAAAAACATTTCTCCAGGTTTTGGCGGAATTAATTTAGAGGATATTGCTTCCCCGAACTGTTTTGAAGTGGAACGAGAATTAAGAAAATTGGCAATGCCGGTTTTTCATGATGATCAGGATGGAACCGCCATAGTGACTTTAGCCGGTCTGATTAATGCCACCAGGGTTGTAAAGAAAAATTTAAAGTCAAGTAAAATTATTATTTCCGGTGCTGGAGCAGCGGGTATTTCCATCGCACGATTACTCTTAAAATATGGTTGCAAACAAGTGACTTTATTTGATTCTCAAGGAGCTGTTTATCAAGGAAGGAGAGGAATGAATTTTATTAAAAAAGAAATTGCCAAAGAAACTAATTTAAAAAAAGAAAAAATTACTTTAAAAGAAGGAATGAAAGGGGCGGATATTTTTATTGGAGTTTCTTCGGCAAAGTTGATTGATGCATCAGATGTAGCTAAAATGAATCAAAAGGCCATCGTTTTTGCTATGGCTAATCCCGAACCGGAAATATTTCCAAAAGAAGCCAAAAAAGGAGGAGCAAAAATTATTGCTACGGGGCGTTCAGATTTTCCCAACCAAATCAACAATGCTTTGGTTTTTCCCGGTATTTTTAAGGGAACGATGAGTAAAAGAGTTTACCCTATTTTAGATAAACATAAAATAGCCGTTGCAAGGACGGTGGCAAAATTAATTAAAAAACCTCAAGCTGATAATTTATTACCAAAAGTTACTGATAAAAAAGTAGCAAAGGCGATAGCGAATGTTTTTTAGTAGAAACAAAAGACCATTGTTTTTTTTACTAAACCTTGCTAAACTTATTAGAGAAGTAAATAGTAAATATCCCAAAAGAATGAAAATAGTTTTAAGAAAAGATTTTAAAAAAATTGGAAAAAAAGGAGATGTAAAGGAGGTGGCAGATGGTTTTGCTAGAAATTTTTTGATTGCTCAAAAAATAGCGGAGCCGGCAACAAAAGAAAATATTGCTCGGTCAAAAGCGATGAAAGAAAAAGAAGAAATAAATATTAAAAAACGCCAAGAAGAATACAAAAAAATAATTAAGAAAATCGATAACCAAAAAGTAGTGCTAAAAGTTAAAGCGGAAAAAGGAAAATTATTTGGAGCTATTTCTGCCGGGGAGGTACTGAAGGCACTAAAAGCTGGAGGAATAGGGGATGCAGTGGAGAAACAAAATGTAAATCTTCCTCAACCAATAAAACAAGTAGGAGAATATAGCATAAAAATAAGTTTTGATAAAAACATTACAGCGAAAGTTATTTTAGTTGTGCAAGCTGAATAAATCAGTTATCCGGGTAAGTTTTTAAGTGAATTTTTAAATATTTTTTAGAAGTAAAAAACTTAAAAACCATTTTCGTAAGGGGAGTGCGTTTTTTTATTGTTTTATGTTTTTAGGGGTAAATAATATCATTAAATGAAATATTAATTATGAAAACAAAATATATCTTTGTTTTTGGGGGAGTGATGAGCGGAATTGGAAAGGGTGTGGCCACATCTTCCATTGCTAAAATTATCCAATCACGAGGTTATAAAGTTACCGCTATAAAAATAGACCCCTATGTGAATGTTGATGCCGGCACAATGAATCCCACGGAACATGGAGAAGTTTTTGTTTTGGCCAGTGGTCTGGAGACAGATCAAGATATGGGAAATTATGAAAGGTTTCTAAATATTAAGCTTCCCCCGGGTAATTATATGACGACGGGAAGTGTCTATCAAAAAGTAATTAATCGAGAACGCAATCTTGAATATAAAGGTAAATGCGTGCAAATTATTCCACATGTAATTAATGAGGTGATTGAAACCATTGAAAAAGCGGGAGATAACAGTAAGGCGGATATGGTGGTCATTGAAGTGGGAGGAACTACCGGAGATTATGAAAATAATCTTTTTACTGAAGCGGCGCGTCAAATGAAGTTGCAAAAATCATCCGACGTATTATTTATAATGCTTGGTTTTATTCCTTACCCGAAAAAAATTGGTGAAATGAAAACTAAGCCTACTCAACAAGCGGTGCGCTCTTTGAATTCCGCCGGAGTTCAACCGGAAATAATTATTGCCAGAAGTGAAATTCAAATTGACAGAAAACGCAAGGAAAAAATAGCCCTATTTTGTAATGTTAAAGAAGAAGCGGTTATTTCTGCTCCGGATGTGGAATATATTTATGAGGTGCCACTTAATTTTGAAAAGGATAAATTAAGTAAAATAATTTTGGATAAGTTATCGCTTAAACCGAAAAAATCCAATATGCAGGATTGGCGAAAATTTGTGTATAAAGCTAAAAAAGCTAAACGAGAAGTAAGGATAGGCATAGTGGGGAAGTATTTTGGTACCGGTGATTGTATTTTATCCGATGCTTATATTTCAGTAATTGAAGCCATTAAACATGCTACCTATAGTCAGAAAGTCAAACCAAATATTAACTGGATTAATTCAGGAATATTTGAAAATAACGACACCGCCACAGAAACATTGAGCAATTACGACGGTATAATTGTTCCCGGTGGATTTGGTTCTCGTGGAGTAGAGGGAAAAATTAAAGCTATTAAATATGTAAGAGAAAATAAAATTCCTTATCTGGGACTTTGTTACGGAATGCAATTAATGGTGGTTGAATTTGCTCGTAATGTAGCAAAACTTAAAAATGCTCACACCGTTGAAATAAACAGTCAAACCAGATATCCAGTAATTGACTTAATGCCGGAACAGAAAAGAAATATGAAAGAGCATAATTATGGAGCCACAATGCGTTTAGGCGATTATCCTTGTCAAATTAGAAAAAATACCTTAGCTTATCAAGCCTATAAAAAAACTAAAATTAATGAGCGACATCGCCATCGTTATGAAGTTAACCCAAAATTTATCAAACAACTGGAGAAAAAGGGAATGGTTTTTTCCGGTGTTTCACCCGATCGACGTTTAATGGAAATAGCTGAGTTGTCTGTTAGCGACCATCCTTTTATGATGGGTTCTCAATTTCACCCGGAGTTTACCAGCAGTCCGCTTCAACCCAACCCTCTTTTTAGTAAATTTATAACAGAAGTCATTAAGCTATCTAAAAAATAATATCATTTTTAATTAACAAACGTTGGTAGGAAATAATTAGCTAGAAATGGCACAATATGTTCGGTAAGTCTTGGGCTAAAAATTAAAATAAATTTTTTTTAAAAAAACAAAAAATCAGACTAGAAGCTGATTTTTTTGATAAAGATTAACTAAAAAAATAACGCCAATTTACTTTTTTTAAATTAGATTAACCGTTGTTAAT
>CAYMNT010000005.1:0-19230 GCA_964391875.1 uncultured Bdellovibrionales bacterium | reverse complement strand
GCTTCAGCAATATGCCAGGCAATGGCTTCTCCTTCTCGGTCGGGGTCAGTCGCCAAAATGACCCGAGAAGATTTCTTGGCTTGTTTTCTCAGCTCTTTAATAATTTCTTCTTTTCCTTGACTAATTTCATATTTAGGAACAAAACCGGCTTTAATGTCAATGGCTTCTTTATTACTTTTAGGAAGGTCGCGAATGTGTCCAACGGAAGCTTTAATGATGTAATCTTTTCCTAAATATTTTGAAAGAGTTTTAGTTTTAGCGGGAGACTCAACGATAACTAATTTCATATTTTTTAAAAAGGAATAGTAAATTAGAAGATACTATAAACTGTCTTTGATGATAAGGATTTTAAAATGATTGTCAACTTGTGTTGTCTCCATCCCATTTCCAATTTTAATTATCGTTGAAAAACTTTAAAAGTTAGATAAAGTTTTAATCCCAGTCCCACTTTTATTTTCTAATATTCAAGAGGTTATTTTTTAAGAAAAAGTCTATTCGCTAAAGTAATCTATTATTAAAGATAAAAGTGGGGTCGGGTACTTAAAATTAAGCTTTGAGATAAAATTTAAGCTGACAACACTAAATTAAAATAAAGCAAAACAACCCGTTAGCTTTTAATAAACATTCCTCCACCGATATTACGCGCCAATCCTTGAAGCTCCAATAGAGAAAGTTTAGCGGATACTAAAGCGGAATTAAGCTGGCATTTTTTAGCTATTTTATCTATATGTAAAGGCTCCAATGATAGTTGCTGGTAAATTTTTGCTTCCGTTTTATTTTCAAAAGAATGTTTTTCGTCAATGAGAGATGTTTGAACAGAAGAAAAGTTAAAAGCTTCAAGAACGTCATTGGCGGAAGTGACCAATTGAGCTCCTTCTTTTAAAAGTTGATGTGTTCCAACGGATTGAGCGGAAAGAATATTGCCCGGAATGGAAAAAACTTCTCGGTTTTGTTCTAGGGCGTAACGGGCGGTAATTAACGCCCCGGAACTTTCACCGGCTTCTATTACTAAAGTACCCAAGGATAAGCCACTAATGATCCGATTACGTGCCGGGAAAGTGAAGCGAGTAGCTTTAAAATTTGGGGGATATTCAGAAATAATTAATCCACCTTGAGCAATAATTTGATCAGCCAGTTGTTTACTGATTCCTCGATTAAGTGTTTCGTTGAAGCCATTACCTAATACAGCTAGAGTAGGGCAATTGGAAGCAAGAGCAGTTTGATGAGCGAAAGAGTCAATACCTTGCGCTAGACCGGAAGTGATAACTAATCCGGATTGGGAAATCTCAGCGACTAGTTTTTCGGTAATCAATTGACCGTAGGGGGAAAATCTTCTAGTGCCTACCACCGCCAACTGTTTTTTCTTTAATAGACTAACATCTCCCCAGCTAAACAGTAAAAAGGGGGATGATTTAATTTCTTTTAATTGTTGCGGGTAAGCAGAGCAATCCTCGGAAATTAATTGGAAATCACTCATTTGAAAAGATGCCCATTCTTTTAATGGGTCAATCTTAATTCTATTTTGGACAATAGAGCGAACAATCTTTTCATTCAAGCCGGCCTTTAATAATTGTTTTTCGTTGGCTAACCAAGCTTTCTTAAATGAAGAAAAATAATTTTTTATTCTGCGAAATTTGGCTGGTCCGATAAAAGGAAATAAAGAAAAGGCGTAAATGTAGGGTTTTTCTTGACTGACAGATGAATTTTCCATAGAGGCTTATAAGTTTAGTTTATAAATAAATCCTTTAGTTTGTTTTTCTTGGTAGTAAGGTTTTTCTAATGATTGACGAGAGGAATGAATTAGCTGATTGTTAAATTGATAATCGCCAATTTTTTTCTTGGAAATATTTTTAAATAATGGAAGTTCTTCGGGAGAGACGATTAAATAAATATTTTTGAAACCAAGAGTGGTTAGTTGATGGGCATCGTCGGGGCGGAAGAAATAAATAGCCGGAAGATGAAAAATGTTTCTTAAGGGAGCGGAAATTAATGACCAACCATCTCCGGAAGATAATTGACTAATCAGTAATAAATCCCGGGAAGTAAAAGATTGACTGAAATTGTTTAATTTTCTCAATAAAGGTTTATTTTGAGAAGGTAAGAGGAAGGGGATAGTCTGAAATAAATTAATGACAATTAAACCGGTAACTAAGCTATAAATAATAAAAGAATATTTTTTAGTGAATAAAGAATCAAGCAATAAGTAACTATAAAGAATTGAAAGAGGGATGATAGAAAAAATAAAACGTCTGAGCATCCAAGGATGATCCAGACTAATATTGGCATTGACTAAATAGATAAAAGTGGGAAAAAAGAATAACAAAGGAAGCAAGCGATGGTATTTTTTCTTTTTGACTAAATAACCGCAGTAAATAAAAGAGAGCAAAAGAAAAGAAAGGAAATGATAATTCCAGAAAACTTTTAACAAATAAAAATTTTTCCAATCAGCCGGTAAAAAACTATTGAAGGAGGAGGGTAAATTAAAATTGGAACTAAAATGAGAGAGAGAGGTGGAAGGTAAAAAATTTTTACCAAAACTACCCAAGGTTTCAACGAAAAAATGATGATTAATAATAAAAGAAGAAAAAAGCACCAAGGCAAAAATAATAAAAAGCAATTGATAACGGGGCTTTTTAAGATGAATAAAATCGAAGAGTAGGAAAATTAGAAATAGTGAAAGTAAAATACCAATTGATTCTATGCGGACAAAAGGAGTTAGCATCAGAGGGAAAAAGATTAATAAAAAATTGGTAAAAGTTTTTTTCTTAAAATAATTTAACAATAAATAAAGAGAAAACCACAACAATGAGGCAAAAAATATTTCGCTTAAAGTAAATTTATAAAAAAGAATAATGGGGAGAAGGGAAAGTATAATCAATAACCCCCCAAGAGAGAAGTTTTTATTGCTGGTTAATTTTTTGAGGATTAAGAAAAAGGAAAAAAGAAAAGTAATCCAAGGAAGAAAATTAATAAACTGAAAACCAACCAAACCGAAAAGACCATAAAAAATTCCACCCCAAGCAATATAACCAGGTAAGAATTGACTTTTTAGGTTTCCCTCTCGGGTATAATAAAATCCGGGGAAATTTAACGCCTTGCCTTTTCCATAAATTTCAAAAAGTTTTTTAGAAAGAGTTGTTTGATAATTTAATTGATGATTTTGGACTAATAAAATTGAAGCATTAGAAAAGGAACCCTCATCTCGTCCACCGAAAATTGTTGGAGTAGTGAAAAACGAGAGGAGTAAAGCTAAAATAATTAAAACAAGGAGACCAATTTTTTCGTTTATTTTTAAAGGAATCAGTTGAAGATATTTTTTTTTGATTAGAAAAAAAGAAGCCATAAGGTCAATAATAATCCATAGGATAATTATCCAAATATAAAAAACATTAAGAAGAGTTAAAAGTAATGCACCGAAAGCTAAACTAATCCAGTGGAAAGTAATCAATTCAAATAAATTAAGATGAAGTTTCATAATTTTAAATAATAAAAGCAAACAAATTTAAAGAGTAGTTTAAGTATAAACTTTATCCTTAAATAGAACAAGAAAAACGATGTGAATAAATGACTATTGACTTTTAATAATTAATTTGGCATACTGGACAGGTTAAGATAGTTTTATTTTAAAACCATGTCAGCTATTGCAATTATTAAAACAGGAGGAAAACAATACAAAGTAAAAGAAGGCGACAAAGTGTCGCTGGAAAAGTTTGAAGTAAAAGACGGAAAAATTACTTTTAAGGAAGTGCTTTTTTGGAGTGACGGACAAGAGATAAAAGTGGGTACTCCTTTGGTAGCCAAAGTTAAAGTGGAAGGAAAATTACTGGAACAGCGGAAAGATAAAAAAGTTTTTGGAGTAAAGCAAAAAGCCAAAAAAAGACAATTAAAAAAATTTGGACACCGACAAGAAAAAAATATAGTGGAGATTGAAAAAATAATTGTAGCTTAACAGAAAGGGCTTGACGCCGATTAATTTTTAGTATAGAATTTTCGATACAGTGTTAATATAGGAATTTTAGAGACAATAATTAAATAAGATTTAAAGTTCATTTTACCCATGTCAGAAAAAAATAAACGCACCAACAAGAAAGAAGAAGGAGTTGATTTAAAATCTAGAATTAGGATTAAGATAAAAGCTTATGATCACAAAGTAATTGATCGTTCAGCTAAGCAGATTGTTGAAACGGCGATTAGAACGGGAGCAAAAGTAATTGGACCGGTGCCATTACCTACACACATTAAAAAAATAACGGTTAATAAATCCGCTTTTGTTCATAAAGACAGTAGAGATCAATATGAAATAAGAACACACAAGCGATTAATCGATATCATAGAACCACCGGCAGAAACGATAGAAAGTTTAACTAATATGGATTTACCGGCTGGTGTCGGGGTAGAAATCAAGATGTAGAAAGTTTAAAATTATATAGGTGAAAGTTTTACTAATTTAAGTCTTGAGCAATCAAGAAACTGAATTAGCCCAAACCGGATTTTTGTTTCGGCAACAGGTTAATTTGGTTGTTGCGGAGTAAAAATGCCGGATTTTATTATTTTTAAAAGATAAAGTTAGAAGATAAATAGAATAATATTTGAAACAGTGAAATTTATTTTAGCTAAAAAATTGGGAATGACCACTATTTACGAAAAAGATAGAGCACAAAACGTGACACTTCTTGGTGCGGAAAAAAATATTGTTTTGGCTATACGAAAGCAGGAAAAAGATGGTTATCGGGCGGTTCAAGTTGGGCTGGTTAAAAAGAATAAGACTAAAGATAAAAAAAAGGAAGGATTTTTAATCAAAAAAGAGTTTAGAATAAAAAAGGATGATGAATTTAAATTAAAGCAAGAATTAAATATAGGTCAATTTAAGAAAGAAGATAAAGTTACCGTTCGAGCGATTACCAAAGGTAAAGGTTTTCAGGGAGTGGTAAAACGCCATGGTTTTGCCGGTAGTCCGGCTTCTCATGGACATCGACATGATTTGAGAGCGCCGGGGTCCATTGGAAGCGCTTTCCCGGAAAGAGTAATGAAAGGAAAAAAGATGGCTGGACGAATGGGAGGAAGAAGAGCTACTATAAAGAATATGGAAGTGGTTTCAGTAGACGAAGAAAAAAATATTTTAGCCATAAGAGGAGCAGTTCCGGGGAATAATGGTGGCTGGGTAGAAATTTTCAAGCAAGGATAATTTTATAACAGAAGTAATAAAAGAGTATGTCAAAAGTAGCGGTTAAAAATTTATTAGGTGAAAAAGTGGATGAATTGGAATTGGATGCGGATGTTTTTGGTTTAGAAGTAAATAATCAATTACTTTATCAGGTAGTGGAGGCTCAACGATCCAATAAAAGAAAAGTGATAGCGCATACAAAAACCAGAGCGGAAAGAATAGGTTCTACCATTAAGCCATGGAAGCAAAAGGGAACAGGAAGAGCAAGAACTGGTTCGGTAAAGAATCCTATTTGGAGAAAAGGAGGAGTTACTTTTGGTCCAAGAAAAGATAAGAATTACAAACAGAAGATAAATAAGAAAATGAAGGTAAAAGCTCTTAAAATGGCACTTTCATCTAAGGTCAATGATCAAGAGTTAATAGTGGTGGATAATTTTAAATTTACCGAAGAAAAAACAAAGCAGGTAGCTTTAGCTTTAAAGAAATTAAAGCTTAACAGAAAAACATTATTGGCATTGGAACCGGGAAGTAAAAAAGTAGCAAGATGGGCTAAAAATATTCAACAAATAACTGCCAGAGAAGTGGAAAAATTAAATGTATTAGACATATTAAATCATCGTTTTTTATGGATAGATAAAAAAGGAATAGAATTTTTGGAAAAAAAGTATAAATCAGAAAAGTAATAATTTATTATAATTATGGTTGCGTTTTGGAATAGAACTAAAAAAAAGAATGACGATAAGAAGGCTGATAAATCATCAGAAGTTTTGGTAGATAAAGAAAAGGTTACTGATAAAACCAAGCAAGATAGGCATGAAAAAAAGGTGGTGAAAAAGAGTGAATCAGATAAGAAAAAGAAAGGGTTGCTTAAAAGAAGAAAGAAGATAAAGATAAAAGTAGATAAAAGTAAAGCGAAACTTTTTAACGATGTGCTGGTTCGTCCTAAAGTATCAGAAGCCAGTTTGAGAGGACAAGAAATGAATCAATACGTTTTTATTGTAACGGTTCGAGCCAATAAACATCAAATAAAAGAAGCTATTGAAGCTAAATATAATGTGAAGGTGGAAAAAGTAAACGTAATGACTTATAAAAAAGAACAAACTGTTTTTAGAGGAGCAAAGGGGCAGAAAAATGGATTTAAAAAAGCGATAGTGAAGTTAAGAGCGGGTGATAGTATTGAATTTTTTCCGGAAAAATAAATTAAGACAATAAATAACAGAAATTAACAAGAAGATGGCAATTAAAGTTTACAAAAAGAATACAGCGGGAAGGAGAAATATGTCGGTTATTAAGCCGGAAGGTTTAAGTAAGCGAAAACCAGAGAAGTCATTGTTGAAAAAAATTAACAATAAAGCCGGAAGATCAAAGGGAAAGATTTCTGTTCGCCATCGAGGAGGAGGGGGAAGAAAAATTTATCGAATAATAGATTTTAAATTTAATAAAAGAGATATTCCTGCTAAAGTAATTTCCATTGAAAGAGACCCAAACAGAAGTGCTTTAATCGCTCTGCTGAGTTATGCTGATGGAGAAAAGCGATATATTTTAGCCACCAAAGGGATGAAAGAAGGCGATCAAATAGCCATTGCCGAGAAGACTGAAATAAAAGAAGGCAATCGATTAATGATAAAGCATATTCCCGTTGGTACCGATGTTTGTAATGTGGAAATGGTACCGGGGAAAGGGGCGCAATTAGCGCGCAGTGCCGGAGCTTCCATTTTATTTCAGGCCTTGGATGACGGTTGGGCTACTCTAAAAATGCCTTCCGGAGAAATTAGATTGGTAAGAGAGGATGTAATGGTAACTCTAGGTCAAATTAGTAACACGGAAAGAAGTGGTCAAAAAATAGGTAAAGCTGGAAGAAAGAGACATATGGGAAGAAGACCTAAGGTGAGAGGATCGGCTATGAATCCGGTTGATCATCCGCATGGCGGAGGAGAAGGACGACAGCCCATTGGTTTAAAATATCCGAAAACTCCGTGGGGTAAGCCGGCCTTGGGAGTTAAAACCAGAAGAAAGAAGAAAAGTTCTGATAAATATATTCTCAAGAGAAGAAAAAAACGTAAAAGATAAGTAACTAGAACGAAAATAATTTATAAAAAAATATGTCAAGAAGTTTAAAAAAAGGTCCTTATATTGATCCACGAATACTCAAGAAAATCAAAGGGAAAACCCCTGACAGTAAAGAGGTGATTAAGACTTGGGCGCGTTCTTGTACTATTACTCCCGATATGGTAGATTTTACTTTTGGAGTTCACAATGGGAAAGAATTTATTACGGTAAAAATTAGAGAAGATATGGTGGGTCATAAATTGGGAGAATTTTCTCCAACCAGGACATTCCATAAGCACGGAGGAAAAGTTCAGAAAGAATTGGAAATAGCTCAAAAAGAAAGAGAGATTCAAGCAGCCAAAGAGGCTAAGTCAACGTAAAATAATTAGTGTGTAAATTGATGAAATTTCAAGCAAGTTTAAAAAATTATAGATGTTCCGCCAGTAAAGTTCGCCGAGTAACTCCATTGATTAAGGGGTTGGAAGTATCTTTAGCGGAAGAGCAATTGAAGTATAGTAATCTTGGGTCCGCTCAAGATATAAGTAAATTGTTGCAAAGTGCGGTAGCTAATGCTAAAAATACTTACAATGTGGAAGAGAATAGTTTATGGGTGAATAATTTAGTGGCGCAAGAAGGCAGAACCTTGAAGCGTTGGCGTGCAAGGGCTTATGGAAGAGCCGCTCAAATCAGAAAAAGAACGTGTCATATAGTAATTACACTGGAATCAAAAGATAAGCAAGATGATAAAAATAAGGAAGATAAAAAAGATAATCAGAAAAAAGTTAATAAAGTGAAAAACGACCAAAGTAAGATAGGAAAAAGTAAAGCTCAAGAAAAGCAAAAAGGTGTGGACAGTAATTAAAAAGTTAGCTAAGTTTAATAATAATGAGTGAAATTAAAAAATTGCTCAATAATTAACAAATCAAATGGGACAGAAAATAGATCCACGAGGACTAAGAATAGGAATTAATCGATTATGGAATTCTCGTTGGTACAGTAAAAAAAATTATCAGAAAAACCTTAAACAGGATATCCTGATGATGGAATATATTAAAGATAATTATAAAGCGGCGGCCATTGCTCAAGTGGAAATCGAGCGAAGTCCGGCTAAAATAAGGATTATTATTAAAACTAATCGTCCGGGAGTATTGATTGGTAGGGAAGGAAGTGGCTTGGAAGAATTAAGAAGGTCATTGGAAAGAAAGTTTTTATTTAAAGAAAAATATCAAGTACAAATTGATGTGATGGAGATTAAATTTATGGAGGAAAATGCTCAATTGATTGCGGATAATATTGCTTTTCAACTTGAGAAAAGAGTAGCTTTTCGTAGAGTGATGAAGATGATGCTTGATAAAGTAATGCAGAGTCGTAATGTTGAAGGAATTAAAATTCAATTGGCTGGGCGTCTTGGGGGAGCGGAAATGTCTCGTGTTGAATGGCTGGCTAAGGGAAATATTCCTTTACATACATTAAAGAAAGAGATTGATTTTGCTAAGTCAACCGCACATACAACCTATGGAAGTATTGGAATAAAAGTTTGGCTCAATCTTAAGGAAAGAGAGGAAAAAAATAATAATCAATATAAGAGATAGAAAAAAAGTTAGAATTTATTAAATAGTTGAATTAAAGAAAGATTATGTTAATGCCCAAAAAAGTAAAACATAGAAAAGTGCAAAGAGGAGGAAGGCTTCGTGGTAATGCCCAGAAAGGAGCCAAAGTTTCTTTCGGTTCTTTTGGACTTAAAACATTACAATTGGGTATGATAAATTCCAGAGAAATTGAAGCAGCCAGAAGGGCGATGACCCGTTATGTGCAAAGAGGGGGAAAAATCTGGATTCGTATTTTTCCAGATCATTCCATGACTCAGAAAGGAGCGGAAACGCCCATGGGAAAAGGAAAGGGTACCCCGGAATATTTTGTAGCTAAAGTTAAACCGGGAAGAATCTTGTTTGAAATTGATGGTATTGAGGAGAAAATTGCCAGACAAGCTCTTCGTTTGGGATCTGATAAGTTAAGTGTTAAGACAAAAATTGTTACCAGTTAAATTATTTGATTTTTACCAAGATGAAAGCTAAAGAATTTAGAGAAAAAACTGAAGAAGAATTATTGATGTTATTGCAAGAAAAGCGGGCCGAGTTGACCGAATTACGTTTCAAGGTTAGTGCTCGTCAGTATAAGAATTATAGAAGAGTAAGAGAAGTAAAAAGAGAAATTGCACGAATATTAACCATTTTGAAAAATAAGCAGAATAAATAGTATAAAATTATGACATCAGAAAAAGAGAAAAAAGAAGTAGAAAATAAGAAAAGTATTCGCTACAAAAAAGGAGTGGTGGTTTCTGATAAGATGGACAAAACCATTTTAGTGGAAGTGATTACTTTTAAAACGCATAAAAAGTATTTTAAGAAATATAAAGATAGCAAGAAATATAAAGTACACGATGAGAAAAATATATATAAAGTTGGGGAAGAAGTAAAATTTGTAGAATGCCATCCGATTAGCAGGGATAAAAAATGGAAAGTGATGGAGGGCAAGAAGAGCGTCGAGTAAAGATAATTTAGTTAAAGATGATAAATTAATTATGTTTAGTAAATATTATGATTCAAGCAGGAACAAGATTAAAAATAGCTGATAATTCAGGAGCAAAAATTGTTGAATGCTTTAAAGTATTGGGCGGTTCCAGAAGGCGTTATGCCGGAGTGGGTGATATAATCAAGGCTTCAGTTAAAGAATCGGAACCGAGAGGAGCGGTAAAGAAGAAAGAAGTGGTTAATGTGGTAATTGTTAGACAGAAGAAGCCAATTCGCAGAAAAAATGGAATTAGTTTACGTTTTGATGAAAATGCAGCGGTTGTATTAGATGGAAATGAACCAAAGGGGACTAGAATTTTTGGTCCCATTGCTCAAGAAATAAGAGAGGCCGGGTTTACTAAGATAGTTTCTTTGGCAGAAGAAATTTATTAATTTTATTGGGAATTGTATGAAAATTATAAAAGGAGATCAAGTGAAAATATTATCAGGAAAAGATCGAGGAAAAACCGGTAAGGTTTTGCAAGTTTTTCCTAGAAAAAATAAGATATTAGTGGAAAAGATTAATTTGGCAAAAAAGCATCGTAAAGCCAAGAACCAAAGAGAAAAGAGCGAAAGAATATCTTTGGCTATGCCAATTGATATTTCTAACGCACAATTGATTTGTCCTCAGTGCGGTAAAGCCACTCGGGTAGGTAAAAAAATAATCGATGATAAAAATGTGCGTGTATGTAAAAAATGTCAAGCAGAAGTTTAATTTAATGTTTTAAATGGTTATGAATGATTTTCAGAAAAAATATCAGAAAGAAATTATTCCCAAAATGATGGAAGAGTTTGGCTATGATAATAAATTAGCTGTTCCGACAATCGAGAAAGTTTCTTTAAATGTGGGTCTTTCACGGGCGGAAAAAGATCAAAATTTTATAGAAAATGTTACCACTGATTTAAAAATGATTACCGGTCAGTCACCGGTAACGACAATTGCGCGGAAGGCTATTTCCGGATTTAAAATAAGACAGGGGCAGAAAGTGGGATTGAAAGTAACTTTAAGGGGAAAAATGATGTGGGATTTTCTTTATCGTTTTGTATCGATAGCCTTACCACGTACAAAAGATTTTCAAGGAATAGAACGGAAGAATTTCGATCAACAAGGTAATTTAAGTTTAGGGATAAAAGAACAGTTGATTTTTCCGGAAATTCTTTCAGATGAAACAGATACGATATTCAGTTTACAAGTTAATATTAATACCAGTGCTCATAATAAGAAAGAAGGGATAAGATTTTTAAAATTAATGGGATTTCCCATTCAGCAAAAAGAGGATTAATCTTTTTGCTACTATTATAAGTTTAATAAAAATTATGGATCAAATCGCAGACATGCTTAATCGAATAAAAAACGCTCAAAAAGTGGGTCATCTTAAGGTGGTTATTCCTACTTCCGGTTTTAAATTGGCGTTGGCTAAGTTGTTACAGAAAAATGGATATATAGAAGAGGTAAAAATATCTTCCCAAAATGGTAAAAATTTTTTAGTATTAAAGTTAAAGTATTTAAATGGGAATCCGGCCATTAAGGGAATTAAGCAAATATCACATCAAGGACAAAGAATTTATACCGGTAAAAAGGAAATTCCTTTTGTAAAAAATGGATTCGGTTTAGCAATAATCTCCACTCCCCAAGGAGTCTTAACTGATCAAGAAGCCAGAAAAAAAGGAGTGGGAGGGGAAGTAATTTGTGAAGTATGGTAATTTCTAAATAGCAATTAATTAAATGGCAAAAAAATCATTAATCGTAAAAGCGAAGAAGAAACCTAAATTTTCCACTCGTAAAGTGAACCGTTGCTGGAAATGCGGGCGAAAACATGGATACATGAGACAATTTGATCTTTGTCGTATTTGTTTTAGAGAACTGGCCACCGAAGGAAAATTGCCAGGAGTAAAAAGATCAAGTTGGTAAATTAATTTAAATTAAGACTAATTGGCTGGAATTTACCAGACAATCAGTTAATTAATTAAAATGTCACGAATAGGAAAACAACCAATTGAAATTCCGGAAAAAGTAGAGGTTAATATTAAAGACCGAGTTTTATCGGTAAAAGGACCTAAAGGCAGTCTGTCTTTTGAATTTAAGCATGAAGTCGAGGTGGAAATTGAAGACAATAAAATTTTAGTTAAGAAAATAGGTAGAACTAAAAATACTTCGGCGATTTGGGGAACTACCCGAGCGTTAATTCAAAATATGATAGTCGGAGTAAATGAAGGATTTGAGAAAATATTAGAATTACACGGAGTTGGTTATAAAATGGCAGTTCAGGGAAAAAAATTAAATTTAAATTTAGGTTTTTCTCATCCCGTTGAAATAGATATTCCCGAAGGTTTAGAAGTTAAAGTAGAAAAAGAAAAAATGTCAATTAATGGAATAGATAAACAACAAGTGGGTCAGTTTGCCGCAGAAGTAAGAGCCTTTAGGCCAGTGGAGCCATACAAGGGAAAAGGATTCCGTTATCAGGGAGAATTCTTTATTAAGAAAGAAGGAAAGAAAGCGGCCGGGGAAGGAGATGAATAGATAAAATAATTTTTCAAAAGTAAAGTTATAAGTTATGAATAATCGTAATAAAAAAAGATTAGCTAAAAAAAGAAGAGTAAGAGTAAAAGGAACCGTTGAGAGACCGCGGTTAAATGTATTTCGAGGCAATAAAACAATCTATGCTCAGTTAATTGATGATAATCAGGGTGTGACTTTAGTGGCGGTTAATTCTCAAGAATTAAAAGAAAAAAAATTTGATTTAGCCACCGCAAAAAAAGTAGGATCGCTTTTGGCGAAAAAAGCGAAAGAGAAAAATATAACACAAGCCGTTTTTGATAGAGGTGGTTATCAATATCATGGAAAAGTTAAAGCTTTAGCGGAAGGATTTCGTGAAGGTGGAATAAAAATGTAAACAAATAGAATTATTAAGATAAATTAAACGATAGATTAATAAAATAATATGAGCAACGAAGCAGGTAATAAATTCAAAAAGAATAAATTTAAACGAGGACGTCGAAGAGAACAGTCTGAATTTGATCAGAAAATGATTGATTTGGCACGAGTAACTCGAGTAGTTAAAGGAGGACGTAGATTTTCCTTCAGAGCGACAATGATAATTGGTAATAAAAAAGGAAAAGTAGGGATGGGCGTAGCTAAAGGAAGTGATGTCTCCGTGGCCATAGGCAAAGCCATTGCTGCTGCCAAAAAAAAGATGATTTTTGTTAAAAGAACTAATACATCAATTGCTTTTGAAATAAGAAAAAAAGTGGGAGCAGCGAAAATAATGATTAAACCGGCTAAGGAAGGGCGAGGAATTGTTGCCGGTGGGGCGATGAGGGCAGTATTGGAATTAGCGGGAATAAAGGATGTAGTGGCTAAATCATTTGGAACTGCGAATAAAATTAATGTTGCTCGGGCAACTATTTCTGCACTGGAAGAACTTTCGGAGGTGATGGTAAAAACACCCAAGAAAAAAGAAGTAATCAAAAAAGTTGATAACAAGAAGAAAGAAGATAAGAAATAATTTTAATTATTAGTTAGTTGTTGAACTTATGCAAATACATCATATAAAATCAAATAATAAGAAAAGCAGAAAAAGAGTTGGACGAGGAGGTAAAAAGGGGACTTACAGTGGAAAGGGTATGAAAGGTCAAAAATCACGTTCCGGATATTCTCGTCGAGCTACTTTTGAAGGAGGACGATCTTCTTTGGTGGCACAAGCAAAAAAAGTAAGGGGATTTAAATCTAAAAAAGCTCCCGTCCAGATAATTAATTTAAGAGATATTGAAAAAAAATATAGTGCGGGAGAAGTGGTTTCTATGGAAACACTTAAAGAAAAGGGACTCATTAAAAAAACATATTTATTGGTTAAGGTGCTTTCAGAAGGAGAATTAACTAAAAAAATAACATTGAAGGGAGTGGCTTTTTCTAAATTAACCAAAGAAAAGGTAGAACAAGCCGGAGGAGAAGTGAAATAAAAAATAAAAAATTACCATTTTTATTTTAAATATGCTACCATCGTTATAAGAGTGGGCGCAAATTAAATAAAAAACAATAATCTTTTAGGGTATATTTATGTGGGAGAAAATAATTCAAATTTTTAAAATAAAAGATTTACGGAATAAATTATTCTTTATTTTTGCAGTGTTAGTTATTTTTCGTTTAGCGGCTAACATTCCCATTCCCGGAGTAGATGTAGCTCGGTTAAAAGATTTTTTTCAAAACAATCAATTGTTAGGATTTTTAGATATGTTTTCCGGTGGTGGTTTAAAGAATATTTCTATTATGATGTTGGGAGTGGGTCCTTACATTACGGCTTCCATTATTATGCAATTATTGACTATGATTTCTCCTAAATTGGAACAGTTATATAAAGAAGAAGGAGAAGCCGGTCGTCAAAAATTTAATATGTGGACACGGTATTTAACGGTTCCTTTAGCTATGATGCAAACCTTTGCTATGATTTCTCTTTTTCGTAGTCAAGGAGTATTAGTCAATTTACATTTAGCCAACTACATAACAATTATAACCACGGCTACGGCGGGAACGATATTTTTAATGTGGTTGGGAGAATTAATTACTGAAGAAGGATTGGGCAATGGAGTATCACTGATCATTTTTGCCGGAATTGTTTCCAGTTTACCCGGAGCTATCCAACAACTTTTAGTGACTTGGGATCCCACCCAATTATTTACCTATATTTCATTTTTAGCCATTGGTATATTTACCATAATTGGGATTGTCATAGTCAATGAAGGACAGCGTGATATTCCGGTTTCTTTCGCTCGACGAGTGTCAACCAGCACCACCGGAGGAGGGGCAAAATCAAGTCTGCCTTTAAGAGTAAATCAGGCGGGAGTAATTCCTATTATTTTTGCAATGTCTATTATGCTTTTTCCAAGAATGATTGCCGGTTTTTTAGCAGGGGTTAATAATCCGGCGGTGGCTAATTTCGCCGGTCATTTAGCGGATATTTTTGCCAATCAAGTTTTTTATGCCAGTACTTATTTTTTATTGGTAGTAGCTTTTACTTATTTTTATACAGCGGTAACTTTTGATCCTAAGAATGTAGCAGAAAATCTTCAACGGCAAGGAGGTTTTATTCCCGGCATCAGACCGGGATTGCCAACGATGGAACATCTTAACTATATTGTTAATAGAATTACCTTGACAGGTGCTATTTTTCTTGGTTTAGTGGCAGTGTTACCGTTTATTGTTCAGGGTATAACCGGAGTACAGACATTAACCATTGGTGGTACGGGTATTCTTATCGTGGTTTCAGTGGTGATTGAAACAATAAAGCAGGTGGAAGCTCAATTGGTTATGCGAGACTACGAAGGTTTTTGATAAGTTTTTTTTAAGTAAAGCGAGCGTTGTATAGTGGTTATTACCTCAGCCTTCCAAGCTGATGACGCCGGTTCGATTCCGGTCGCTCGCTCAGAATAGTTTATATTACTTCATTAAAAAATAGTTAAACATTATAAAATCTTTAATTTAATGCATCTTCTAATTAAAGTAAATCACCCAAAAATTGTTCTTGAAATAAAACAGAGACAAGAAGTGATTGACCAAATGAATTGGCAAGATAATAATAATACTTCAACTATTATCTTAAAAAAAATAGAACAAATATTAAAAAGAAATAATTTAACCATTAATGAATTATCAAAAATAAAAACTCAATATAATCAAAAATCTTTTACGGCCACTCGGATAATAAGGACGGTAGCCAAGACGATTAATTATTGTTTAGCTAATGATTAATTTATATAAATCAATTAATTGATTTATTATTTTATTATTTAAAGTGAAGCAAAGTAGTATTTATTGTTAAATATTCAGTATGATAAAATTTCCAAAAGTTGTCGTTGAAAAGCGTCTTTTAAAAAAAAGCGGGAGGAATATTATTATAGGAGTGGACGAAGTGGGAAGAGGTCCTTTGGCCGGTCCGGTGGTAGCGGGAGCAACTTGGATTAATGCAGAAATGTATGATAAAAAATTTTCTCAGCGAAAACTTATTCGTGACAGTAAAATGCTCAGTGAAAAACAACGGCAAGAAATAGTTGAATATATAAAAAAAGATAAAAATTTTTTATTCGGTATAGGAGAAGTTTCTCCCAGAATGATTGATCAAATGAATGTTTTAAAGGCCACTTTGTTGGCCATGAGGTTAGCGGTGGAGGAATTGGTAAATAAATTAAAAGTGAATACTCAATTGTCAACTAACCATATTTATTTATTAATTGATGGGAATAAATCAATTCCTCAAATTAAATATCAACAAAAATTATTTCCCAAGGGAGATCAAAAGGTTTTTTCCATCGCAGTGGCTTCAATTTATGCCAAGGTTTATCGCGATGAATTAATGCAACAGTATCATAAAACATATCCTCAATATGGCTTTAATCAGCACAAGGGATATGGAACCAGTCTTCATTTGGCTAATATAAAAAAGTATGGTGCTTGTCCAATTCACCGAAAAAGTTTTGGATTGTTAAAAAATATGTAAAATGGCAGATTGACACAGTGAGTAATGTTGGATAGTATAAAATGGATGGACATTTGCCCCGGTGGCGGAATTGGTATACGCGTACGACTCAAAATCGTATGAGGTTTCCTCTTGAGAGTTCAAGTCTCTCCCGGGGCACCGGCACAAATAACCCGCTCATTAATGAGCGGGTTATTTTATAAAATTTTTATTTGATAAAAAAATAAGGAGAAAAATATTATAAGTATTTATGGACTGTTAATTAAACGATTAAAAAGGAAAGGAAACGTTTAGTTTTTTTAGTAAAAAATCATACAAAACAAAAGTGATGGCGAAAAGGAAAATCATAATAATTAAGCGGAATTTGTGTTTGTGTTTTTGATATTTAACACGCTCTTTATGAGTTACCTTATCTAAGAGTTCATCTCCAAATTTAATGGAAGTGAATGTTCCAATCATAGCGAGAAAAATGATAAGCCAAAAAGGTAATGGTTGTTCCAGAATATGTTTAAAAAGATTTAATAATTTTGTTTGGGTATAAATTTCCGGAGAAAAAAAGAAGCTGTAAATATTGAGAGCAATGGCGATGAGCCAAATAAAACTTTCTAAGATAATCATTCTTATGTTAGTCAATAGGCGTAAAGGGAAATCAATCAAAAATCCGGCGTCAGCAATGGGAGTGCACAAAACGAAAAATGACCAACTGAGCATAGCGACAAAAAAACCTTCCTTGGCTCCATATTTTTGGATGACAAAAATAAAATAACCGAGGAAAATGGATAAAAGTAAGGTAAATTTTATTAAAGCCCGGCGTTTGGTTTCATGTTTCAATAAATGATGAGGCTTTATATTTTGGGAGAATAACATAAGATGAATTATTTATCGGTTAGCTACTAAAACAGTTTAACCAATTGACAGAAGATAGGCAAGAGAAAAACAAGGTCGATATTTGATTTATATCAAAAAGTGTGATACCTTGGGATGGTTAAATATTAATCTATCCTCATCAGCAATCAAGTAAAAATGGATAAGCAAGTCTTATATATTTGATAAGAGATTGTTATTGGTGGATTGTTATAAAAATGGCGGTACCAAAACAACGGCAAACTTCAAGTCGTGGAAAAAGAAGAAGAGGGGGGCATCGAAAAATTAAAGCTATCAACTTAGTTAAGTGTTCGAATTGTGGTCAAGCTATTAAAGCTCATCAATTATGTCCCTATTGTGGACAATATAAAGGGAAAGAAAAAATAGATATGTTGACTAAGATTAAAAATAAAAAAAGTAAAAAAGAAGTGGTTAAGGAGTAATTTTAAAAAAGCTTGTAAGATATAATAAAAATAATTTAATTATATTATCATGGCCAGTCGTCATCTTTCTCGATCAATTGCTATGCAAAGTTTGTATGAATGGGATTTTAACAAATCATCCAAGGGGCAAATTGATTCAATTATTAAACATAATCTAAAGGAATTTTCTTCCAAGGCAATGGATAAAGAATTTGTTGAGCAATTGGTTAAAGGAGTTTTAAAAAAACAAAAAGTGATTGATCCGATAATTGAGAAATGTGCTCCGGAATGGCCTTTGGAACAAATTACCATTATTGATCGGAATGTTTTACGGTTGGGTATTTTTGAATTGATGTTTGGCAATTATGAGGAAACGCCTCCCAAAGTGGCGATTAATGAAGCCATTGAATTGGCTAAAACTTACGGAGGAGAAAGTTCCGGACGATTTATTAATGGAGTTCTAGGCACAGTTTACAAAGAAATGGGAGAGCCTATGAAAAGCGACAATACAGACAAAGGAAAAGAACGAAGAATAAAAAAAATGGGAAAAAAGTAAAAAATATATTAACGATAAAAAAGTTAAGGGTTGAGTCTGAAATTTCACCGGAAGTATTAAATAAATTTAAAGGTGATTTGGGGATCAGCACTTAGATTTTTTCAAAAAAAAATGGAAGAAATTAATTATGAGAAATTAGCAAAAGTTTTAGGTATTAAGATAAATAAACGAAAACTTTTTTTAGAAGCGATGACTCATCGGTCATATTTAAATGAGCATCGACATCATAAAACTGACCAAAATGAAAGACTGGAATTTTTGGGGGATGCGGTTTTGGAGTTGGTGGTAACGGAAAATCTTTTTAATAATTATTCCAATCCGGAAGGAGAGTTGACCAACTGGCGAGCAGCTTTGGTAAATGGACAGATGTTGGCAAAAGTAGCGGATAAATTGGGGCTGAATGATTTTTTATTAATGTCACGAGGAGAACGTAAAGATACCAGTAAGGCTCGTCAATATTTATTGGCCAATTCAGTGGAATCAATTATCGGAGCAATTTATTTAGACCAGGGTTATGAAGTGGTGAAAAAATTTATTGAAAAAAATATTTTAGTGAAATTGCCTGGAATTTTGAAAAATAAGACATATTTAGATGCTAAAAGTTATTTTCAAGAAAAATCCCAAGAAGTTGTTCAAATTACCCCTCATTATGAAGTGATAAAAGAGTGGGGGCCGGATCATGACAAAAAATTTTTAATGGGAGTGTTTCTGGGAGAAGAAAAAGTGGCGGAAGGAGAAGGTGACTCTAAACAAGTAGCACAACGTAAAGCGGCTGAAAATGGATTAAAAATAAAAGGCTGGGATAAATAATTAGCGATAAATCTAAAGGTCTATAATCATCCATTTAGTTAGTAATTAATTTAGTTGTAAGTAATATAAATAAGTAGTATTTTTTTAAATACTATTTTTTTATAAAAGGAAAGGGTAACAATAGAATTAATTTTAATTGACATCTTATAAAAAATTACATAGAGTTAAATAACCTATTTAATTATAGATAATTTTTTAAAAAAAATGATGAAAAAATTAAATTTAATAGTTATAGGAGTTTTAGTAGTCGCAGTTTTAGCCGGAGGTTTTTATCTATGGTCGCAGAAGAAGACAAATTTAAATCAAACCAATAAACAAAAAGTTG
>CAYMNT010000004.1:0-19329 GCA_964391875.1 uncultured Bdellovibrionales bacterium | reverse complement strand
AATCGATTTTTTGTTTTTAATCAAATAAATTTATTTTATTTGGTTAATGATAAAAGGTTATTTGAGATTTAATAACTCAAAAAAATAACGAAATCAACAACTCAAAATAATTTTCTTAAAAAGAGATTAGATTTTTCTTTTGTTGGTTTTGAAATTAAATAAAGAAGAGAAAAATTTAAAAAATTTAAAAATAATAAAAATGATGGTTAACAGACAAACCAAAACTATTACTCTTGGGCGAAGAAGAACTAATGGTATGGGTAAAAATCTTCGCATTATTCCTTTGGGTGGACTTGAAGAAATTGGTCGTAATATGACGGCTTTTGAATATGACAACGATATTATTATTGTTGATTGTGGTTTAATGTTTCCCGAAGAAGCTATGATGGGGATTGATTATATTATTCCGAACACAGAATATTTAGAAAAAAATGTTAAAAAAATTAAGGGAGTAATTATTACCCATGGGCATTTTGATCATATTGGGGCGATTCCTCATATTATCCCAAAATTAGGTAATCCAGTTATTTATGCCACTGATTTGACTCGAGCGATGATTCTTAAGCGACAGGAAGATTATAAAGATCGGGCTCCCTTGAAAGTTAAGGCGGTGCGTAAAATTGACAGAGTTGTTTTGGGGAAATTTAAAGTGGAGTTTTTTCACGTTAATCACTCTATTCCGGATGCGGTTGGGTTGGTTATTCACAGTCCGGTCGGGACGGTAATTCACACCGGTGATTTTAAATTTGATCATTCTCCGGTGGGAGATGTGCCGGCGGATATTTCTAAAATTGCTCGCTTGGGAAGCGAAGGAGTTTTAGCTTTAATGAGTGATAGCACTGATGCGGCTGTGGAAGGATACAGTGTTTCCGAATCAACTATTCGAGAAAATCTGGATCAAATTTTCACCAATGCTAAGGGTAGAATAATTATTGCTACATTTTCTTCGCTGGTTAGTCGTATTCAACAAGTAGCGGAATTGGCAGAAAAACATGGTTGCAAATTAGCGGTGGATGGTTATTCAATGAAGAATAATGTGGAAATTGCCAGAGAATTAGGCTATATTAATGCCAAAAAATCAACCTTTATCGATATTCGTCAAGTAAATAATTACCCTGATAACAAAGTGGTAATTTTATGTACCGGTGCTCAAGGAGAAGGAAATGCTGTATTAATGAGAGTGGTTAATGATGAACATCGCTATGTTAAAATTCATAAAGGAGATACGGTGATTTTTTCTTCTTCCGTTATTCCGGGAAATGAGCGATCGGTTCAAGGAATTAAAGACACACTTTATCGTAAAGGAGCGGAAGTGATTCATTATCAAATGATGGATATTCATGCCGGAGGACATGGTCGAGCAGAAGATCTCAAAATGATGATTAATTTAATTCGTCCCAAATATTTAATTCCCATTCATGGAACTTATTATATGAGAAAAATCCATGGTCAATTGGGGGAAAGTGTGGGAATTGAAAAAGATAAAATAATTATTGGAGAAAATGGAAGAGTAATTGAATTTGATTATCGAGAAACAGGAAAATTAACCAGTGAAAAAATAGCCAGTGATTATGTAATGGTGGATGGGCTGGGGGTAGGTGATGTGGGTAATGTAGTATTACGTGATCGTCAAATGTTGGCCAAGGATGGAATGTATACCATTGTAGCGATTATTGATAAAAAAACCAAGCAGGTTATCGGTGAACCACAAATTACTTCAAGAGGGTTTATTTATGTTAAAGAAAATTTTGATTTGGTAAATGCCACCAAGAAAAGACTAAAAAAGATAGTGGCAAAACACACAGGAAAAGACGCTCCTCCCAATTGGGATTATATTAGAAATGCCATAAGAGATGATATCGGACAATTTCTTTTTCAGAAAAGTGGTCGTCGACCAATGATTTTGCCAATGATTATAGAAGTGTAAATTAATAATTGACTGAGTATTTTACAAAAATCCGAGCCAGGGCTCGGTTTTTTGTTGCTTTGTTTAGTGATGAACTTTCTTTAAATCAAACAGCCAATTACCTAAAATTATTCCTATTAATACTAATAAAAAAGAAGTTAATATTAACAGCACTGTTTTTTTAAGAAAACAGCTTTCTTTTAAAAATTAGTTTTATTTACCAGTGGTTTTTTTAACCCACCAAACCCAAAAATCCAAAGACCAAAGAGAAAAAATTGATTTAATGATTAGGCTAAAAATTAAAATAGCTGATAAAATAAGACTAAACACTAAAGTGAGCACCGGCCAAAGCCAAAAAGCGATTGCTTGATGAAAGACAATCAAAGGAACGATTAAGAGAAGTAAAAAAATTAAAATAATAATAAATAAACCAAGGGCAATAATCATTTTAGTTATACTCATAAAGAAACGGAATAAAAATAATTTTAAAACTTCTCCTAAGTTTTTTCTAATAATTTGATAGCTATATTTAAAACTTTCAACAACTTTTTGTTTAGCTAAAACAATTTTTACTAAAGCAATATTTTTCATATAAAAGAGTAGTATTCCTCCGAGAATAAAAATAGGAACTAATAACATAATGAATCCAGTGGTGGGGATAAGCCAAAAAAGATTATGATCTATTTGATAGAATAAAATAACAAGTGGGAAAATTAAAATAATAATTACTAAAAAAGTTATTAATGCGAAAAATAAATCTAATCTTAAAATAGAAGTTAAACCTTTTTTCCCGAAATGCCAAATTTGCTTAAACTTTTCAGGTTGTTGTTTATCCTGAAGTTCATTTAATGATTTAATCAGTCCATTTCTAGCAATGGCACTAAGTAGCCAGGAAATAATTATTAAAAAAATAATCAAACCGATTGCTAGGGAAGTAATTATCCAATGAGTTTGAATCCAGGAAAGAAAAGTTTCCAAAGAAAAAGGAAAGGCTGTATCGTCTTTCTCATTCCAAGGGATTTGACCGGAAGAAAAATTAAACCCAATCCCTCCGGGCAAAAGAATTCCCCAAAACCATAAAAATTTCCAGTACCAAACACGCTGAAAACTGTTTTTTAAAGCTTGGAGGTATTGATTAAACCAGTCTTTTTTCTTTGATGAATGATTTTTTTGCATAGAAAATAAATTAATTAGGTTAGTTAAGTTAAATTTAGCAAAAAAATGATAAAAAAACAAACAAGGAAAAAGAAATTTGCTAATTATTTTTGATTTGCTATGATGAAATAAATTAATAGTAAGCATAGATAAGTAATAATTATTCAAATAAATCAATGGGAAAACCAATTATTTTTTCAGGTATTCAACCATCAGGTAACTTACATTTAGGTAATTATTTGGGAGCCATCAGGAATTGGGTTGCTTTACAGGAGAAATATCAGTCAATTTTTTGTGTAGTGGATTTACATGCCATAACTGTTCCTCAAGATCCGATAAAGTTAAACAAGAAAATCATTGAAATAGCTAAAATATATTTGGCAGCTGGAATTGATTCGGAAAAATCAATACTTTTTGTTCAGTCTGAAGTTCCCGCTCATACAGAATTGATGTGGTTATTAAATACGATTACTAAAACCGGTGAATTATATAAAATGACCCAATTTAAAGATAAAACCGAAACCAACAAAAAAGATCAAAACATTTTAGCCGGATTATTAAATTATCCCATTTTAATGGCAGCCGATATTTTACTTTATGAAACTGATTTAGTACCGGTGGGGGATGACCAACGACAGCATATAGAATTAACCAGAACTTTAGCGCGTCGTTTCAATAAAAAATTTGGAGCAGTTTTTAAAGTCCCTCAGGCTTATATCAAAAAAGAAACGGCTCGGATTATGGGATTGGATAATCCTGCTAAAAAAATGAGTAAGTCAGCACTTTCTAAATATAATAGAATTGATTTATTAGATTCAGCGGAAGAAATTAAAGAAAAAATTATGAAAGCGGTGACAGACAATGCCAGTAAAATTGAATATAGCGAGAAGCAACCGGCCATTAAAAATTTACTTAATATTTTTTCCGCGGTAACCAATAAAAAACCGCAAGAAATTGCCCGGCAATATGAGAAGCAAGGTTATCAAAAATTTAAAGAAGCTTTAGCAGAAAGGGTAAATGATTTTTTAACTCCTTTTCAAACAAAATTTAATGGTATTTCCGATGAAGAGGTGAAAGAAGTATTAGAAAAAGGAAAAGAAAAACTATTACTTCAGACTGAAGAAAAAATGAAAAAAGTAAAAGAAAAAATGGGGTTGGTGCTTTAATTTTACTCTATTTTTTTAAATTAAGTTTAAATTTTATTACTTAAAATGAGCCGGATGATGGCTCATTTTAAAATATGGACAAATTAAATAATTATTTGCAATACTTTAAATAAATTATAACTTGATTAATCAGTTTAAGATTAAGTTTTTAAAATAGTATGCTATAATATAATTCGTGTTTTTAATTTAAAATTATAAAAAAAATATGAAAGACCTCCAACAAATTTTTGAAGAAGTGCAAGCGCTTAAAAAAGAAATGAAAGAAATTCGCAAAGAATATAGGGATATCTTATCACAAGACGAGGAGTACCAAGAAGTTTTAGAAAAGTTAAAGGTTTTAAAAGATACGAAAAAACAACATGAATTAAGTGCTCAAGGAAGTATGGGTTCACGCTGGGAAGATTTAGAAAAAGATCAGGGGAAAGTTAAAACTTTGCAAGAGATGATTTCTGATATTTCATTGGCTACTTTAATGGAAGGTAAGACGGTAGAAGTGCGAGATGAATACGATAATTTATACGAACCAAGCTATACGGTAGTGTTTAAAAAAGCCAATTAATCGGGCCGTTTATTTTTTGAAAAATAATTAATAGTGAGAAGTTAGCGTTAGCTACTAAGTTTTAATAAAGTGCTTTTACTAAAGGTTTCACTTGTGGACGACCGTCCACAAGTGAAACAAAATAAAATTTATAAATTTTATCGAAATGCAGTTTTTTTATCAACCAACAATTATTTAGTAATTTTTAGCGTTTCGCCTTTAATTACTTATTTCGTTGACCAACTTTTTTTATTGAAAAACTTTAAACGTTCTAAGTCTTGCTCTTGCCAGAAGTCTCTTTTTGAAGTAAACTGAGTTTTGTTTTGCTGTTTATTATAAGGGGAAAAATTTTTAGCCAATTAACTAATTCATCAGTTTATCTCAATGGAAATACGTAACATTGCCATTATTGCTCATGTGGACCATGGAAAAACCACCATTACAGATGCTTTAATGAAGCAAACGGGAATGAGCGGAGGAGAAGTTAGTATGGACAGTGATTCTTTGGAACAAGAACGGGGAATTACCATTTATTCTAAAAATACTTCAGTTTATTATCAAGATACAAAAATTAATATCGTGGACACTCCCGGTCACGCTGATTTTGGTTCGGAAGTAGAACGAGTTTTGCGGGCTATTGATTCAGTGGTTTTGGTAGTGGACGCTCAAGAAGGGCCCATGCCTCAAACCAGATTTGTGTTAAAAAAATCGTTAGAAATCGGACACAAACCTTTAGTGGTAATTAATAAAATTGATAAACCAGCGGCTCGATTGGGAGAGGTGGAAGAAGAAATTTATGAATTGTTTTTGGACTTAGGCGCTAACGATGAACAATTAAATTTCGAAATTCTTTATGCTGTTGCGCGAGAAGGAATTGTTAAAAATAAACCAGAAGAGGAAGGAAAAGATATGACTCCTTTACTAGATAAAATATTGGAAGTGGTGGCTCCGGCGAAAAAAGATTTAACTGCTCCATTAAGATTGCAACCTTTTTCCTTGGCTTACGATAATTTTTTGGGTCGATTGGCGGTAGCCAGGGTCTATGAAGGAACGGTAAAAAAGGGACCGATTTTTATTAAAACTTCTTCAGGGGAGACCAGAAAAGGTAAGATTATTAAAATTTTTACTTTTGAAGGTATTGAAAGAAAAGAAATTAATCAAGCAGAAGCGGGAGATATTGTTATGGTGGCGGGAATTGACGATATTGATATCGGGGAAACTATTTGTGAAAAAGAACAAGCTAAACCCTTGCCGGCTATCACCGTTGATGAACCAACTATTACCTTAAATTTTCTTGTTAATGATTCTCCTTTTGCCGGGCAAGAAGGAAAATTTGTTACCGGTCAGCAACTAAAAGAGCGATTGGAAAAAGAGTTGGAAGTGAACGTGGGATTAAAAGTTGATTTTTCTCAAGGAGGAGTTTTTGCTGTAAGTGGAAGGGGCGAATTACACATCGCCGTATTATTAGAGAATATGCGTCGAGAGGATTTTGAAATTCAAGTTTCTCAACCGCAAGTAATTATCAAGGAAGTTAACGGTCAAAAAATGGAGCCATTTGAAGAAGTGAATATTACCGTACCGGAAGAATTTTCCGGAACAGTAATTGAAAAAATGGGCAAACGTAAAGGAGTAATGGTGAATATTAAAAATGAAAGCGATGGGACAAAAATGATTTTTGAAATTCCCACGCGAGGAATTTTGGGTTATCGTAACGAATTCATTGTAGATACCAAAGGCGAGGGTATTTTCTCCAGTCGTTTTTTGGAGTTTCGTCCTTATGCAGGCAAGATAGAAAAACGAGCGACAGGGTCAATGATTTCCGGGGTATCGGGTAAAGCCTTGGGATTTTCTTTGTATAATTTACAATCAAGAGGTACTTTATATATTCCACCGGCAGTTGATGTTTACGAAGGGCAAGTTATTGGAAATACAACCAAAGGAGATGAAATGACCGTTAATCCAACCAAGGGAAAACAACTTACCAATATGCGTGCCAGTGGTAAAGACGATGCCATTGCTTTAACTCCTCCATCAGAATTAACCATCGAGAAGGGGCTAGAAATTATGGCGGAAGATGAATATCTGGAAATTACTCCTCGCAGTGTTCGTTTGCGCAAACAATACTTAACTGAGAATGAACGAAAACTAAATAAAAGAAAAAAATAAGATTTATTTTTCGAAACAGTTATTAAAAAACAACCTGTGCAATCAAAGGTTGTTTTTTAATTATTTAAGATGGATTAATTAATTTTTAATCAGTGTTCCAACGAAAGGCTTACCCGCAAACATTTTTTTTAGATTTTTAATGTCATTACCTTTCATAATGATTACTGCTAAATTAATTTCTTGAGACAGTTTGGCGGCTATGGGATCAAAGGGGAGGTTAAGTCCCGGGTCCCATTTGTTTCCCACCAGTTGACGAAAATCCTTCCAGTTAATAGTTTTTATTTTTTCGGCGTTTTTATATTTTTTGGGGTCTTTATTGTAAACATAACGAATATTGGAAAGATTGATTAACTTTTTAGCTTTAAATCTTTCTGCCAATATGGTGGCGACATAATCGGTGGACCAACCCGGTCGCCATCCGGCAGCCACCATTATTTTTTCATTGTGCTGAAAATGTTTAGCTAAGTTTTCTTTGGTGCGAGGATTTTTATTGATACGCGGATGAGCTTGGTGACGGAAAATAGTTTTAATTAAATGAGCATTAAGACGAGTAGCATGTACTCCCAACCAATCACGATCATCTTTAGTTAAATGAATTATTTGATCGGCGGCTTGTTGATACTGACGAGCGGTTTTTCCTCCCCCGGTAATAATGACAAATTTTTTGCCTTTTTTAATTTCCTCTAAAATAACTGTTCTAAATTTTTTTAAAAATTTCCAATCAATTTCATCGGGAACGATTAATGATCCGCCAAGGGAAATAATAATGGTTTCTTTTTTTGACAAAATAGTAAATTATTTTTTAATTACTCGCGGGAAAAGTTAACTGTAGTCGGAGTGCCGAGAGTCGAACTCGAACTGCGCGCTCCCAAAGCGCGTGTACTACCGCTATACTACACTCCGTCAATAAGTACTTTAACTATAATTACAAGAAAGTGCTAAAAAGTCAATGTTTAAAATTTCAAGTCTAATGATTGATTTTAATGCTTTAAATAAATAGGACGTTTTTTAGTAAATTAGTGATTTAATTAAGACATATAAAGTTATTCGGTTTAAACATAAAATAATATTTGATTAGTGGTAAAAATTGTAAAAGATTAGTTGATTGGAATTCATAATTTCTTAATGAAAAATGAGTGGACTGAGAATTAATATTATGCTACTATGATACAGTATAATACTTAGAAAAAAGAACAGAATTTAATTAACAAATATAAAAACAATGGTTATTACTTGGTATGGGCACGCTTGTTTTAAAATACAAACACGCCCCAAAAGAGGAGAAAAAGAAGTGACTGTTTTTATTGATCCCTTTGATAAAGCCACCGGGCTAAAACCACCACAGGGGAAAGCTGATTTGGTAGTGGTTTCCCATTCTCATCATGACCACAATAATGACGCTTCCTTAAAGGGAGCTCCTTTTGTGGTAGATGCTCCGGGTGAGTATGCCCTTAAGGGGGTGAATATACTGGGAATTGATTCTTTTCATGATGATAAACAAGGAGAGCTAAGAGGACGTAATACAATTACTATTTTAGAGTCGGAAGGGATGAGGATTTGTCACTTGGGTGATTTGGGACATCTATTGGAGGAAAATCAAGTGGAAAAAATCGGGGATGTAGATGTTTTAATGGTGCCGGTGGGAGGAACTTATACATTGGACGCAAAATTAGCTAAAAAAGTAGTGAAGCAAATTGAGCCGGCTATCATAATCCCCATGCATTATAAGTTACCTGGTTTAAAACTTAAAATAGCAGATGAGCGTGAATTTATAAAATTAATGGGAGTTAATCCGGGGAAAAAACAGGAAAAACTTAACTTGAAGAAAAAAGATATTGAAGGAGTGGAGAATGAATTAATTTTAATGAAAAGAAAACAATAGCAAGTGAATTAGATTAATTAAAGGGTAAGATGTTAAATAAAATATTACAACAACCAAAAATAGCCAGAAGAAGGATTGCCTTCGCGATAACCGGAGTAGTGGGCTTAATCATAATCTCGCTTTGGTTAATAGTGGTTAGTTATGAAATGAAAGGGTCGGAAGATAAAAAAGCAAAACTTACTCCGGCAGAAAACTTTCGTCAGAGTTTACCAAAAATAAAGGAAGAAAATAATCAAGAAAATTTAGACCAGCAATCAAAAATAGAACCGGAAACGATATTCAAAAAGAGTGGAAAAATAATTAAAATACAGTAATTAAATTTAAATTCCAGTTAACAAACAAAATGCCAAAAAAAGAAGAAAAATTATTAAATCAAAACGCTATCGGTAAAATTGATAATCGACCCATTACTCTTGAAATGGAAGAGTCATATTTATCATACGCTATGAGTGTGATTGTTTCTCGCGCTTTACCGGATGTTAGGGATGGGTTAAAACCGGTGCAAAGGAGAATTCTTTATGCCATGTGGAAACTGGGTTTAAAGCATAGCGCTAAATTTAGAAAGTCAGCTACGGTAGTGGGTGAAGTATTGGGAAAATATCATCCCCATGGAGATAGTGCTGTTTATGAAGCAATGGTGAGAATGGCACAGGAATTTTCCCTGCGGGATCCGTTAGTCCAAGGACAAGGTAATTTTGGTTCAATGGATGGAGACAGCCCGGCGGCCATGCGTTATACTGAAGCTAAGTTGGCTAAAATTTCCGAAGAAATGTTATTGGATATTGAGAAAGAAACAGTTGATTGGGTGGATAACTATGATGGTTCCAGACAAGAACCGGTATTCCTTCCAGCTAAACTACCTCAATTATTACTTAACGGAGCAATGGGGATAGCCGTGGGAATGGCAACTAACATTCCACCCCATAATTTAGCGGAGTTAGTGGATGGTTTGGTTTATCAAATTGATCATCCCGGTGCTACGGTAGAAGATTTATTGAAATTTATCCAAGCGCCGGATTTTCCCACGGGAGGAATAATTTATGGACAGCAAGATTTACTTAATGCTTACAAGACCGGAAAAGGAGGAGTGGTTACCAGGGCTAGGGCGGATATTGTTGAAAATAAAAGCGGTAAATTTCAAATTATCATCAGTGAAGTTACTTATCAAACCAATAAGGCTAATCTGATTATCAAAATTGCTCAGCTGGTAAAAGACGGAAAGATTGCCGGAATTAGAGACATTAGAGATGAATCTGATAAAGATGGAGTACGTATTGTTATTGAGTTAAAAAAGGATGCTTATCCTAAAAAAGTATTAAATAAGTTATATAATACTACTGAATTACAAAAGACTTTTCATTTTAATATGCTGGCCTTAGTGAATGGGATTGAGCCAAGAATTTTAAATTTAAAAGAAATTCTTGGTTATTATATCGAACATCGTAGAGAAGTAATTACTCGAAAAATTAAATTTGAATTAAAACAAGCTAAAGCCAGAGCGCATATCTTAGAAGGGTTAAAAAAAGCGTTGGACCATATCAATCAAATTATTTCTTTGATTAAAAAATCTCCCACTAGAGACAAAGCCCATCAGAACTTAAAACAAAAATTTAAATTTTCCGACATTCAAGCGGAGGCTATCCTGGAAATGAAATTGCAAACCTTAGCCGGACTGGAAAGAAAAAAAATAGAAGATGAGTTAAAAGAGAAGAAATTATTAATCAAAAAATTAGAGGCTATTCTTAGCAGTGCTAAAAAAATATTAGCCATTATTAAAAAAGAGGCACTGGCTTTAAAAGAAAAATATGGTTCAGCGAGAAAAACAAGAAAAATCAAGGGTAAGGTGGACGATTTTTCTCAGGAGGATTTAGTAGCCAACGAAGAAGCCATTATTAGTTTAACGGAGGATGGTTATATAAAAAGATTATCGCCGGAAACTTTTAAAGTGCAGAAAAGAGGAGGGACGGGAGTAATCGGAGGAGCCATTAAAGAAGGGGATTCAGTGGACAAAGTTTTAACGGCAATGACACATGATGATTTGTATTTTTTCACCGATACGGGAAAAGTATTCTCTTTAAAAACCTATGAAGTGCCGGTTGCTTCTCGCACCGCCAAAGGTCAAGCCATTATTAATTTTCTTCAGCTTACCACTGATGAAAAAATTACTGCCATTGCTAAAGTAGCCAAAGATACAGAGGCTAAGTTTATGGTAATGCAAACAGTGCAAGGGAAAATTAAAAAAACCGCTTTGGGTGATTTTGAAAAAGTTAGACGTTCCGGATTAATTGCCATTAAACTTTCTGCCGGTGATTCATTGGGTTGGGTAAGAACCACAACCGGGAAAGATAATATTATTATTACTACGGCACAGGGTAAAGCAATTCATTTTAAAGAAAAAGGAGTAAGAGCAATGGGTAGAACGGCGGCCGGAGTGAGGGGGATTAAATTAAAAAAAGGTGATCGAGTGGTGGGGATGAATATTATGAATCAAACCATTAAAGATCCGCAATTATTAGTAATCACGGAAAAAGGTTACGGTAAAAGAACAGCACTTAGTCAATACAAGGAACAGTCGCGAGGAGGAATGGGAATTAAAACACTGAATGTTACGACTAAGACTGGAGAATTGGTGGGTGTGCATATTATAGAAAAAGAAACAGAAAAAGATTTAATTACCAGCTCCAGTAAAGGACAAATAATCAGAGCCAAATTAACGGATATTTCAATTTTAGGACGAGCTACTCAAGGAGTAAAAATTATGAGATTAAAATCAGGAGAGAAAGTAGCTGCTTCAGCGGTGGTGTAAAAATAAAAAAAATTAAGTGCAACTAAAATTATTGTTCACAAAGATTGTTATAACAATTAGGTTTGTGCTACAATAATAAATAAGTAAGTTTGATAAATTAAACAAAAATAAAATAGTTAAAAGATCAATGAAAAAAATTAAAATAAGTTTATTCTTCTTATCGTTATCGTTTGTCTTTATTTTAGGGGGATGTTTAAAAAAAGATGTTCGTCGAGATAAACCAATGACATTGGAAGTTTGGGGAATTTTTGATGACTCGGATGTTTTTGCGGAAATTAACACTAAATATACTCAAACTCATCCCGGAGTGAGAATTAATTACAAAAAAATATCCTCCAATGAAGTGGAATATGAGCGTCAATTGGTGGATGCTTTGGCTAACGGAAATGGTCCGGATGTATTTTTCTTTCACAACACTTGGTTACCTAAACATGGGCAGAAGATAGTGGCTTTACCAAATTCAAAAAATTGGGTGAGAGATTTTAGAGAAAGTTTTATGGATGTGGCTGAGAATGATTTTATTGAAAATGATAATATTTATGCCATGCCTCTTTTTTGTGATACGCTAGCTCTTTTTTATAATAAAAATCTGCTTAATCAAGCAGGCATTGCCAGTCCTCCGAAAACTTGGAAAGAGTTATCAACGATAGTACCTCGACTTACACAGATAGACAAATTTGGAAATATTCAGCGTTCAGGTATTGCTTTGGGGCGCTCAAAAGATCCGGGAGCCGTTAATCGGTCTACGGATATCATTGCTTCTTTGATGATGCAAAACGGAGTAGCTCTCTATGATAAGGAGAATAGAATAGCTAACTTCAATTATTCCACATTAAATATTAGCAATCCGGGAATTAAAGCTCTGGATTATTACACCAGTTTTGCTCGGGGAGGATTTCCTCAATATACCTGGAATGCTAAAATGGATTTTTCCATTGATAGTTTTCGTTTTGGACAAACGGCCATGATGATTAATTATGCCTATTTAATAAAAAGACTACGATTTTTAGACCCAAAATTTGATTTTTCTGTTTCTTCATTTCCTCAGCGTGATTTGAATAATCGAGTGGATTATGCAAATTATTGGGGGTTGGCGGTAGCTAAAAATAAAAATTTAATAGATAGCATTACCGGAGAAAAATTACCTTATACTCAAGAGAAGCGAATTAACGAAGCTTGGCAATATATTTGGTTTGTTACTATGCCACCTAAAGATAAAAATAGTTTCGATGCTAATAAAGATTACTTAGATAAAACAGGAAAACCGGCGGCACGATTAGATTTAATAGAAGCGCAAAAAGGAGAGCCGGAGCTGGGTATTTTTGCTCGACAAGCTTTAACTGCTCGTTCTTGGTATCAAATTGACAAAAAAACTATTGAGAATATTTTAGCGGAAATGATTGATGATGTGGTAGCGGGACGAGCTACTTCATCTCAAGCAATCAATACAGCGCAAGCTAGAATCAATACGCTTGGATGGAAAGAAGACAGAACGTTTAAATAAATTAGAAAATTCAACAAAAAATAAGCGATAAAATATTTAATGTTTCAGTTTAATTAAAACAAAGAAATTAAAAGAGTAATGAATAGAAAAAATAATATCATAAAAATATTTTTTTTAGGACTGATGATTATTTGTATCGGTTTCTATTCTCCTGATTTATTAGCTCAAGGAAGCCCGGAGTATGCCAATCCCTTAGCTGTGGGGAGTTTCACTGAATTGATAACCAAAGCCTTAGGCATTATTCAATCTTTAGTAGGTTATTTAACGGTGATTATGATTGTTCTGGGAGGAATAATCTATATGGCTTCCGGTGGCAATGAATCTATGGTTACTTTGGCAAAAAATATGATTAAATATGCTTTTATAGGGTTTATTTTAGTAATTGCTTTCCCGACATTATTAAAAGAAATAAAAGATATTGCCAGCGGAGGGGGTGCTGTTTCAATCAGTGGGGCCACCGAGATAGGTCCGGTGTTAATTAAAGTGCTAAATTTCCTACTTACTTTAGTGGGAATTTTAGCTACCATGGTGTTGATTATTGGCGCTATTATGTTTTTAATTTCCGGAGGTGGTTCCAGCAAAGTGGAACAGGCCAAAAAGTTAGTTTATTACGCAATTATTTCCATTGCTATTTCTGCTGGAGCCTTAATTCTACTTAATCAAATATTAAATTTTTTCTAACTTTTTTATGAAACAAGATGAGCATTAATGGAAAAAATAAAATAATAGTGGGAGGGATATGGGGGGCATTAATTTTTTTTCTATTGGCTGGATCGCTTGAAGCGGCGAATATCAGTTTTTATCCCAGTGGTTTTACTCCGGCGGAGACGGCGGAAAGTGTAACTAAAATGGTATTGAGCGCTTTACAAAAAATAGTGGGAATTTTAGCCACCATTATGATTGTAGCCGGAGGAGTAACTTACGCCTTGGCAGGTGTCGGTGCCAATGAAAGTTTAGCGGGTACGGCAAAAAAAATGATTGGAGCGGCAATAATTGGTTTTGTGATTATTTTAGCCGGTCCGATACTCTTGGAAGAAATTAAAAAAGATATTCCCATGGTCAGCAATATTGGTGAAGCTCAAAGTTTTAAACAGATAGCGGAAAAAATATTAAGTACCTTGTTGCAGATTATAGGGGTTGTTGCTACAATAGGGATGGTGATGGGAGGAGTATTTTATTTAACTGCCATAGTGGATTCAAATAATACGGAGAAGGCTAAAAAAGCGATAAGTTATTCAGTGATTGGCTTAGCAATTTCAGCAGGAGCCTTGGTGATTTTAAATAAAATAATGGAATTTTTTGGGTAATAATTGAGTTGGAAATAAAAAATAAGAAAATAATTAATAATTAATAATTAATAAACTAGAAGGAGAGGTGAAACAATGAAATTAATTAAAAAGAGAAATTTATCACTTGTTGTTGCATTATTTATTATGGCGGTTCCTGTTTTAGTGGGCGCTCAATGGAATCCCACTCAAGGATCAAGCGGTACCGGTTTGGTAACAGATGCTGATTTTAGTCAGGTGTTAACCAGAGTGCTTAAATGGGCATTGGGAATACTTTCCGTATTAGCGGTTATCGCTTTTGTTGGTTCCGGTATTCTTTGGATTACTGCCGGCGGAGGAGAAGGCACGGAAAAAGCCAAAAAATGGTTGACGGGTTCAATTATCGGTTTAATTGTAGCATTATTAGGATATGTCATTGTGGTAACGATTGATAGAATGATTAGAGGAGCTTAAAAAAATAAGCGCTTATTTTTTTTAGAAGGACAACCGGAAAAACAATCTCTTAAAGAGATTGTTTTTCTTTTCAAATTTTGTTAGAATAAAGATAAGTAATTTTTATTATTCCAATATGAAACAAATTATTTTATTAGGCTTGATATTATTTGCTTTATTCCCAAGTTATTCATTGAAAGCTCAGTTTGTTGAAGGGACTCCCACGGTTATTGAAAATTCAGTTCAAACAGATGAAGGGATAGGTAAATGGAGTCAAACAAAAAACTTTTTTCTTGATTTTGTGGTTTTCTTAATAGTAATATTGCTCAGCGCTTCGTTTATTGGCTTGATTGCTTCCGCCGTTAACTTTTTTTCCGCCGGAGGAGATGAGGGAACCATTGATAACGGATTTAAGTTATTATGGTCATCGATTGTAGGCATAGCCTTGGCGGTTTTAGGATATATTGTAATCAGTGTTATAAAATATTTTTTCTAAATCATATCAATTAAAAAAAATGAAAAAATTTACTTGGGCAATAATTTTTAGTGGGATATTTTTAGCCATATTAATGCCCGCTTTATCTCAAGCGGGGATTAGTGACGGCTTGAATATTATTAGGCAAAATGCTCCCGCTTTATCAAATAATTCTGAGGTAAGAGTGTTAACCAATTTTAAAAATTGGCTTTTTATGATGGCTTTTATTTTGTTTGCGGTTGCGGCGGTGGCTTCCGGAGTAATTATGATAGTTTCAGCGGGTAACACGGAATTATTTAATATCGCTAAGAAATGGTTGGGATTTTCCATTATCGGATTAATAATAATTTTTTTAGCGGACAAGATATTGGCGACGGTTCAAGGACTAACCGGAGCCGGCGGTATAGCTACTTGGCAAATTATCGGTATGGTATTACTTAATATTTTACTTTGGTTAATGGGTATTTTAATTGTTTTATCAGCGATTGCTTTTGTGGCATCGGGAATTGTTTTAATTGTTTCCGGAGGATCTAAGAATGTGGCTGATAAAGCTCGTCAATGGATTACTTATGCCATTACCGGATTAGTGGTGGCTTTTTCCACTTTAACCATTTTATTTACCATCTTTAAATTATTCGCCATTAGTCCACTTTTATCAATGATTATTAATTTTGCTTTAGGTTTCTTAGGATTAGGAGCTCCATTTACCGTGCAAGGAGTTTTAATGGGTATTCTACGCTGGTTAACCGGTCTTTTAGCCGTTTTGGCGGCGGTGGCACTGGTTACTTCCGGCATTATGTTAATTATTTCCGGTGGAGTGCAGGGGATGGCAGAACGAGCTAAAACTTGGATAGCTTATTCCGTTTTGGGATTAGTGGTGGCCTTGGTTGCTTATATTATTATCAATACAGTCAGTCGAACAGTTATGGGTTTTTAGTTGTTTAGCGAAAACAGAAGAAAACAATAAAATAATAAATTATTATTAAAACAAAAAGATGAAGAAAATTTTACTTGGGTTATGGCTAATTTCCATTTTTAGTTTTAGCCCAATGGTTTTGGAAAAAAATGCTCAAGCGGCTATTGAACTTCCGGATGTAGGACTTTCTAAAGAAGCGCCGGAGGCGGTGTTGGGAAAAATATTAGATAAATTATTAACTATTTTTATTATTTTGGCGATTATCGCTTTTATTATTACCGGTATTATGTTTTTGGTTTCGGTAGGTGGTGCCACCGGAACTAATCAACAAGCTAAGCAATATTTTTTCTATGCCATTATCGGATTGGTAATCGGATTAAGTGCCTTAATTATTCTCAATGCAGTGATGGGATTATTTGGTGGTGGAGCAGGTGGAAGTAACGGTGGAGGGAATAATTCTTTACCTACCAGTGGTCGTGATGTGCATCATATGATAAATGATAGAAATTATAATGCTACTCCTCCAACTGCTACTCCTCCAGATGATGGACTTAGAGGAGGTTATAATGTTCCGGCTGCGACTCCTCCAGATGATGGTTTTAGATCTACAGATCCAAGAGGTCTTTAATAAAACCAGGTATTATAAAAAAACCGCCTTAAGGGCGGTTTTTTATTTTAAATAATTTAATTTCAATAAGATTAAAAATATTCAATACTACTTAAGTTAAAAAAATTAATGAGACTTTTTTTTGCGGGTGGTATTGACAAACCATTGATTGGCGGAAGAGAAACGGAAGCCGGGTTGAATCAAAGAAGAAATGTTAATACCTTTTATTTTTTTATTAGCGATAAAAAGATAGCGAGGACTGTAAAGAAAGATGGCGGGATAATCATTAGTGAGTTTCTTTTCAATTTGAGCATAAAGTTTTTTCCGTTTTTCAATGTCTTGCTCTTGGCGAGCTTTTATTAATAATTCATCCAATTCATCATTTTTGTAAACGGCAATATTTTTACCGGGATCCTTGCTGTTGGAAGAATGCCAAAATAAGAAAGGGTCGGGTTCATTGCCGGTGTATTCTTGACCGAAAAGGATGCTTTGATATTCTCGGGGCTGAATAAAATTAGTTCTGAAATTATCTAAGGCAACAGAATTAATATTTAAATTTACTCCGATTTTTTTCCATTGTTCCTTTAATAATTCAGCAGTTTTAACCAAATAAGTCCATTGAGTGGTAACCAAGGAAATTTCCAATGGCTCTCCTTTTTTTTCGCGCAAACCATTTTGGTTTTTTTTCCAACCGGCTTGATCTAGAATTTTCTCCGCTTTTTTTGGATTAAATTCAAAATCAGTAGAATTAAGTTGACTGTTGAATTTGCCAAAATCTTTTAAGAAGGGGCTAATTTGTAAGTCGGCATAACCATCAAAAATATTTTGAATAATGGTTTTTCTGTCAGTGGCCAGGCTTAATGCTCGACGAATCTCTTTTTTAGCTAGGGGGATTGATTTAGTTTGATTTAGGAAGAGAGCAAAATAACGAGGAGTTTTAGCTGAATAAATAGTGGTGTCCTTTCGTTCCTTGAATTGACCAATTTTTTCATAAGACAATAAACTGAAACCATCAATCTTTTTTTTGTTGTAAGCTTCAATTAAACTGTCAATGGAATTACCATTTTTGGGAGAATAAAAATTGAAAGTTATTTTTTCCAAGAAAGGTTTTTTGCCATAATAATTATGGTTGGCCAATAATTGATAAGAAAGAATGTTGTCTTGATCGTCTTTCTCCATTTTAGAAAAAGTAAAAGGTCCGGAGCCAACGGGCTTTAAATTGAAATCGGTAAGTAAGAATTTTTCAGCGGAAATATCTTTAAAAATATGTTGGGGGAGAATGCCAAAAGTCAGTTTGTTTAAAAAAGAAACGGATGGCTCGGGCAGTTCAAAAATAATGGTTTGGTCGTTTTCCGTATGAACTTTAATCTCTTGCCAATCATTATGAATAGCTAATCCTTTGGTAAAAGCAGTTTGTTGGATTAATTGAACGGTAAAAGCAATGTCCTGAGCAGTGAGGGGTGATTGATCATGCCAGCGGGCGCCTGATTTTATTTTAAAGCGATATTTTTTTCCATCATCTTCAATTTGATAATTTTCAGTAAGGTCATTTACTAAATTTCCTTGTCCATCATAAGTCATAAGAGATGAAAAAATTAGACGGGAGATAGCCAGATCGGTTTCGTTAGCTTCCGCTAAGATGGGATTAATAAATCTGGGAGCACCAACGATACCTTCAATGTATTCTCCACCAAAAACAGGAACTTTTTCGGTAGCGTTAAAATAAAATTTTAAAGACCAGCCGACTAAAGCTCCCAATAAGATAAAAATAGCCAAATAAAACAAAAATTTTTCTTTGTTAGAGAGTACGGTGCTGACTTTTTTTAAACGGGAAGGGGTGGGAAAGGTTAATTTAAGTTGACGAGACATTTAAGAGAGAATAAGAATTAAGAAAGCGTTGGCAATAAAAATTGCTCCTAAAGTCCAGGAAGCAAAAGAGAGAAATTTTTCAATGCCACGTTTAGTGTGAAAACCACCCAAATCGCCACCAAAGGTGGCGGAAAGTCCAGAACCTCTATTTTGAAGGAGAATGGAAATGGATAACAATACGGCGACAACGATTTGAAGATAAGAAAGAAAATTCATAACAAAGGTATTTAAAATAAACTAATCTTTAAAAAGTAAAGAGATGAAATAATTGACTAAACTGATAACCAGTAAACCTTCCAAGCCGGCTAAAAATGTTTTAATGGTGAAATAATCAAAGAAATAGGCTACTAAATACAACAAAGCTAAATTTATAATCAAAGTAAAGATACCCAAGGTTAACCATCTAATTGGTAACGTTAATAATTTAAGTACCGGTTTAAGATAGGCATTAACTAATCCCAGAACGGTTCCCACAATTAAAAAGGAAGTTAAATCAGTTCTGGCAAAGACAAAATCAGCGATAAATTTTTGAGCAACCATTAAAGCTAAAGCATTGGAAGCGATTAGAATAAAGAGCATAAATAATCTTTTCATAAGTTTTTTTTAATAAATTAACTTTTT
>CAYMNT010000003.1:18870-21039 GCA_964391875.1 uncultured Bdellovibrionales bacterium | reverse complement strand
GAAGATTAAATCAATTTTGAAAATAATTATTTAAAGTAATGAAAAAAATAATTCCTCAAAAAATAAAGAACGGCTATCATCTTGTTCGTTCTATTTTTTCGGTAAGTTGGTTTGGATTTCCGGCCAAAAAAATCAAAGTAATTGGTGTTACGGGGACTAACGGGAAAACTACTACGGTGCAAATGATAGCTAAAATTTTAAAAGAAGCCGGTTATAAAGTGGCGGTGAGTTCTACGATTAATTTTATAATCGGTGAAAAAGAATGGGTTAATAAAACCAAATTTACTACTCGCTCCGCCTGGTATACGCAAAAATTTATTCATCAAGCAGTGGAGGAAGGTTGTGAATATTTAGTATTGGAAGTGGCGTCACATGCTTTAGACCAAAATCGACTATGGGGGATTAAGTTTGATGTGGCGGTGATAACCAATGTAACCAGAGAACATTTGGACTACCATCACACGATGAGTGAATATAGAAAAGTAAAAAGTAAATTGTTTAAATTCTTAAAAAGAAAGGGGCAAAGGGTGGTCAATTTGGAAATGGAAAATCCGGCAGAATTTTTGGCGGGGAAGATTGGGGGCGAGAAGTATGGATTTTACAAGGAGAAAAAAGATGAACTGGTGAAAAACAATAAAAATAAAATAATCAATAAATTAATAACCGAGTATGATTTAAAAGTTATTAAAGCCAAAAGACTTAAAATAAATCTAGACGGAACGGAATTTGTGGTCAAGCAAACAAAATTTGTTTTAAAATTAATAGGGGAGTTTAATGTGGAGAATGCTTTGGCGGCAATTGGAGTTGGTTTATCTCAAGGAATAGATTTGGCGATAATCAGTCAAGCGTTAAGAGGAATTAAGAAAGTTTCCGGTCGAATGGATAGCGTTGCCAACAATAGAGGTTTACACATTATTATTGATTACGCGGTAACACCGGATGCTATGGAAAAATTAGGTAAATTAATTTTAAAATATAAAACGGAAAATGTAGCGCAAGCTAACAATCAATCAAATATTACCCCCCGTAAACTTATTTGGGTTTTTGGGGCGTGTGGGGAAAGAGATCGCGGTAAGCGACCAATAATGGGAAAAATTGTTTCACGTTATGCTGATTATGCTATTGTTACCAACGAAGATCCTTACCATGAAGATCCACAACAAATTATCAATGAAGTTTTCGGAGGAATTAAAAATATGACAGAAGGAAAAAGATCTTTTCGGATTATGGATCGAAAAAAGGCCATAAAAAAAGCATTAAATTTAGCACAAAAAGGAGATATCGTTCTTGTTACAGGTAAAGGAGCGGAAGAAACTATGGCGGTAGGACATAAGCGTCTTTCTTGGAATGACCGGAAAGTGGTTAAGGGGTTATTAGAGAAAAATATTTAGGAAATTAATTTGCAAAAGATGAGAAACATCGTGGATACTTTTAAAAATAAAAATTTATATGTTATAATATAAATAGGTAAAAAAATAATAAATAAATAAAAAATAAAAACAAAAAAAATGAAAAAAATTATCTTGTTTGTTGTGATAGCAATATTTTTGGCTGGTTGTAGTAAGCAAATTATAATCAGCAATCGAAAAAAAACTAATAAAAATAAATCAAGAACAATTCAAAAACAAGTGACTCATGAGAAGAATGAAATTTCAATAGAAGTGGATGGAAAAATAAACAGAGTGGTTTATTTTGACAATGAAGGGAGGAAAAGGGTAGTTGATGAAGGAGATTCATTTTTGAGACCATTTATAAGAACGAAGTTTTCTCCTCGAAAAAATTATATTATTTATTCTGATAAACCATTAAAAAGAGCAAGAGAAGAGGTGTTTCACTTATATGATATAGCCAATGATAAAGTTATAGATAAAATTTATGGCGATATAGTAGAATTTACTCCTGATGAAAAATATCTTTATACTTTTTGGGAAGATTATGTTTTAGGAAAGGGAAGTGTCTATTCAGTACCTGACTTTAAAAAAGTATTCAGTGTTCATGGAGAGAAGACTAAGGATGGTAAAATGGAATTTAACAATGATTACAGAGTGGTTTCTTGTAAATATAACAAACAAGGCAAAAAAATTGAATTTAGAGTGGTGAAAACATCTGCTCGAAATTTAAAGAATGCGAGAATAATATCTTTTGATGTGAAATAAAAAAGAAAATAAT
>CAYMNT010000003.1:0-18770 GCA_964391875.1 uncultured Bdellovibrionales bacterium | reverse complement strand
TAAGTGCTTTTTTATGTAGATATTTAAGGATGTTGATATGGCAAGTAACACAAAAATACTTTCTCTAAAAAAAGTTAAATCTATATGAAACAATAAGTGAAAATTATTTAATTTAATGAATAATTAACGAATATCAGCTAATTGTTTTTTTTGAAAAGGGAATATTCTCTGAAGGCAAAAGAGAGAAAAATAAGCATCAGTACATTAAAGACAAAAAATATTTCTCCCAGTTGAAAATCTATGCGTATAAAATTGGGGATTAAGGATATATTTAGTATTAATTGACTGGATTGAATACTTACCGCCTGGATAATTGCCCAAATAATCATTAATATTAAGCCAAAAAGTTTTTTTTCTAAGATTATTACGAAGGCAATAATTCCCAACAGGGCAACAATAATGGTTGTTGGGTTTATTGCAACTTTAAACAATGAAGGGAGTATTAAGAGTCCGAATAAACTGATGATTAACATAAGGTAATTAAGCGTAGCAAGTGTTTTACTGAGCTTTGTTTTATTTGTCTCAAAAACTTTAGCGGAAGATGGTTCTTCTTGAATGGGTTGTGTGTTGTTCATTGGATTATATTAAAAAATTAAGAGAAACTATTTTACATCATATCTTGAAATGTAAATGGTGTAAAATATGATATTAAGTCAATAAGAAAATAAAACCATAGGTAAGCGAAGCCCCATAAATAATTCCTACCAGTACTTCCGACCAGCGATGTCCAACTCGTTCTTTAAGGCGAGGATATTTTTTAGGATCTAAATCTAAAGTCTCAATCAACATATTTAGATAGCGACCTTGGTCCCCTAAATACATTCTAATTCTTAGTGCATCATCTAAGATAATTAAAGCAAAGACCAAAGATAAAGCGAAGATGGCGCTATGAATTCCTTCCGTATATCCGACGGTAATTAATAATGAAGCTACCAACGCACTGTGCGCGGAAGGCATATGTCCATGAGTTAGTGCATATTTCCAATCGATACCATGCTTAATGGAATAGATAATAAATTTAGTAAGCTGAGTAACGATAGCTACTAGCAAAGGAATAAAAGTGATGGTAAAATAATTCATAATGGTTTAAAATATAATTAACTGAATTAATTATAGAATAGTTTTCTCAATTTATCAATGTTGTGATAAAATTTTAAGTGTGGTAGACTGAAAAACAGTTTTAAAATATAAAAAATAAAATAATTTGTAAAAAAAATAAATGGAAGTAAAAACAAGCAGAGAAGTTCTTCGAGAAAGAAATAAAAATGCTAGAGAAACAATGAATTCTGCCGGCATTGAAAAAATGTGGGGGGAGCAAAAAAGAAATGTAGGAAATAAAAACCATTTCAAGAAGGCAACCAATAAACGATTAACTCCATCAGCTAAAGCAGATGAAACATTGGTAGGTAAAATTATAAACGGAATAACAAAATTTTCAATTTATTTAACGGTTTTTTGTCTGCCATTGATTTTTGGTTCCAATGTTCCCAGTGCGTTAGAATTGAATAAACAAGTTTTCTTAATTGTTGTTGTAGGTATCGGTTTTCTTGCTTGGGTGGGTAAAATGGCTTGGAAAAATGAGATTAGATTTCGTAATGGATTTATCTTAATTCCCGTAGCGGTGCTAATTTTGATTATGGGATTAAGCACTATCTTTTCCGCTTATACAGAACAAAGTCTGTGGGGATATTTTGGAGGAGAAGGAGAGTCATTTATTACTTTATTGTTTTTGGTAGCTTTCTTTATTTTGGTATTTAATTTGGTGAGAGACCTTCAAGAAGCGATTAAATTAATTTTTGTTTTTTTGATTAGTGGATTTCTGGCGACGCTTTTTGGTTTGTTAAAAATTATAGGAATTAATCCTTTGCCATTTGCTATCGCTAAAACTCCTTTTTTTAACACGATTGGTTCGGTGTATATTTTCAGTGTTTATGTGGGTGCACTTTTTTTAATGTCGTTATCTTTATTTTTGAGCCAAGTGCCAAAAGTGCTTAAAATTATTTTAATTTTACTTTCCACTTTCTTTTTCTTTGTTGTTTTGTCAATTAATTTTGCTTTAGTTTCAAAAGTGTTAGTTATTTGTTTGATTATTTTATTAAGTGTGATTATTGTTAGAGGAGATAAAGAAGAAGGACAATCAAAAGTGTTGCCGATGATTTTTCTAGTATTGCTTTCATTGGTTATTTTAAGGGGGCAAACTTTTATTAAAATAGCTAACAATTTACCAGCAGAAATAGGATTGAAACATAAAACTTCTGCTTCTATCGCTTTTCAAGCTTTTAAAAGTGATGCTCTTTTAGGAAATGGACCGGCTACTTATGTTCAAGTTTACAGAATGCATCGGCCGTCTAATGTGGGAAGATTTTGGTCAGTTGATTTTAACAGTCCTTCCAGTTATTTCTTCAACTTAATGTCAACTACCGGAATATTGGGAACTTTAGCGTTTCTTTTCTTGATAATAACCGGGTTATTTTATTTTTTCAGGAGTCTTATTCAAACTATTTCAATTAAGAGTCAAGGAGTAAGAGAATTTTCTTCGGTGGGAGCGGGAGTTTTATGGTTGTTTTTGACAATAGTTATGTTCCTCTATTCGGCCAATATAACCATACTGGCATTTTGGTGGTTTAGTTTTGCTTTATTTTTATCTTTTTCGGCTATTGGGCAAAGGAATGAAAATGAAAAACAAGATTTTGTTACCACTTCAGCCACACCTCGTTCGTCATTGATACTTTCTTTTGTTTTTGTTTTAGTAATTATTGGTTTTGTCGCAGCGATTTATCTGCAAACTCAGAAATATTTGGCAGCCGTTAGTTTTAATCAGGCATTGTCGTTAGATGCTAAAAAATCAGATATAAACACGGTAAAAGAAAAATTAGCTAAAGCGGTCGCACTGGACCCCAACAGAGATATTTATTATCGTAATTTAGCGGTGGCTTTATTTGCTCAAGCCAATAAAAGAGTGGCAGAAAAAAAAGGAGATTTGAGTGCGGAAGATTCAGCTTTTGTTAGTAATATGATACAAGGAGCATTGCAATCGGCAAATTTTGCACGTAATTTGAGTAGTAAAGATTCAGTTAATCATGTTGCCTTGGCTCAAATTTATGAAGGAGTGTTAGTAACCATGGAAGAGGCCGATAAGAACGCCATTAAGGCTTATGAGGAAGCAATAAAGTATGATCCGTTTAATCCGGCACTTTATCAGCGATTAGCCAATATTTATGTTACTTTAGCTGACATTGATACGGCCAAAAACCAAAAGCAAGATAAAAAAGCAGAGCTTTCAGAAGAAGCTAAAAAATATTTAGCCTTAGCTAAAGATAAAATCAATAAAGCCATAGAAATAAAGCCTGATTTTGCTGACGGACATTTATTGATGGTTTCTATTTATGAAAGAGAGGGTGATATTGATAAAGCCATAGAAAAAGAAAAAGAAAATAAAAAGCTTTTCAAAAACAATCTGGGAATGTACTTAAGATTGGGATTACTTTATTATCGACAAGAAATGTTTAGTGAAGCGGAGGAAGAATTCAGAGGAGCATTGAAGATAGATAATAAGTATGCCAATGCGCTTTATTTCCTTGGATTAACTTTAGATAAGGAGAATAAAAAAGATGAAGCTCTAACTCAGATGAAAAAAGTGTTAGAGCTAAATCCGGACAATGAGGAAGTGAAAAAAGTGGTCGCTAATTTAGAAAGTGGAAAAGGAGCGTTGGAAGGATTAATTAAAAATCAAGGAGCGGTTCCGGAAAAGCAACAATCAGCAGGCGAGCAAGAACCCGGAATTAATCCAAATGTTGAGAATCAAGAGATTCCCAAGGAAGCCACTCCTAGTCCGGAAGAAGTAAATCAGAACAAGCCTCAAGGAGACATTCAAAGTGGTGAGCAAAATGCCAATCAAAATCAAGATAATGCTTCCCAGGATGGAGCGGTTGAAGAACAGCCACAACCGTAAAAGAAGAGAAATTCAAATAAAAAAAACAGCCCCATAAAGGGCTGTTTTTTTATGATATTTCTTGAGTGACTTAGATCAATAACTTATAAACTTATAAAATATTATATTAGTTTACTTTATAGTGCTCAATTGTTGTATTCGGTGGTATTGTTTGCAGTTTTTTCAAAAATTACGAAATTGCTTAGGGATTAAAAATCAAAGTAATCAATTGTTTGAAGTTGAAAAGAAAACGGAATAAGGTCAATAATCCAATGAAAATAATTAATAGAGCAAGTTATAAATTAAGTGGATAACAGTTGTTTTAATAATCGAGCTCGTCGTTTTTTCTCTTCCCAGGGAATAGGATCGCCTAATTTTTCCGCGGTGGTTTCCGGACGAGGAGAATATTTGTTTATATAAGCGTCGTTAAATTTTATTTGTTGGAAAGTTTTAATTGTTTCTTGAAATTCTTTTTCCGTTTCAGTGGGGAAACCGACAATCATATCAGTGGTAATCTTTATTTGAGGAATTTTCTGGCGAAGTTTTTTAATGAGAGATAAATATTCTTTTTTAGTATAAGGACGATTCATATCTTTTAAAATTTTATCAGCACCAGACTGAAGGGGTAAATGAATTTCAGGGGGGATATTTTTATATTGAGCGATAACTTTTATCAGTTCATCGGAAAAATCTTTAGGGTGAGAAGTGAGAAATTTAAAGTTAATTTTTGGAAAAGTTTTTGCCAAATAATCAAGTAAAATAGGGAAGGTTATTTGAGGTAACTTTTTTATGGGTAACGCAGGATGATTTTTTAAGTTTAAATGTTTAGTTGGATAAATGTAAGAATTAACATTTTGGCCTAAGAGCATAACTTCTTGGCAATCATTAGCTTGAGCTTGAGTTATTTCTGCTAGTATATCCATCGGAGAACGGGAACGTTCTCTTCCGCGAGCGTAGGGGACAACACAATAAGAACAAAAATTATTACAACCGGTCATAATGGGAATCAATATTTTTTTCGGGTTAGCATAAAGAGGCGCTATCTTGAGGTATTCATCAATTAATTTTGATTCAGTAAAATCTTTAATTTTTGGCTGTTGCTTAGCCGGTATTTTTTTTGATTTAATTTTTAATTTAAAATTTTTAAAATCTAATTTAAAAAATTCTCCAATGGAAATAAAAAGATTGACCTTTGCGTGTAATCTTTGTTGAACATCTTTACGATGAGCTAAACAACCGGTTAAAATTATAAAAGCGGATTTATTTTTTTTGCGTAGATTGTGAATTTGTCCGTAAACTCTATTCTCAGCGCTTTGACGCACGCCACAGGTATTAAAAATCACTAAATCAGCTTGGTCAATGGTTTCAGTTGGTTTCAAGTTATTTTTTTCCAGAAAACTAAACAATCGTTCTGAATCGGAAAAATTCATTTGACAACCGAAAGTTTTTATATAATACTGGTTAATTGCTTGCTTCATTGGGGAGTGAGCTAATTGTGATTTTTGGGGAAAAATTCCCCAAAAAAAGGAGGAAAAAAATGATTTTAAAAATTTTCGCCGTCGTTATGACGGCCGTAGCGGTGATTGTAGCAATCACCGCAATTGTGGAAGGCTTGAAAAAAATCTTCCACAAGAAATAAAGGGAGTTCAGAAAGAATTTGAACTTCCTTTTTTAAATATTTACAACTATTTCTTCTCTGTTATTACTTGTTTAATTTTTTCAATAAATTTTTCAATTTTCATCATAGTCTGTTTTTCTCCGTCTCGTTCACGAACAGCCACAGTTTTATGCTGTTTTTCTTTTTCTCCCACCACCAGAATATAAGGGACTTTTTGTTTGGTGGCATGGGCGATTTTTTTACCTAAAGATTCATCTGTGTCATCTAAGGACACCCTCAAATCACTCGCTAAGCACTGTTGGCTTATTTGTTTGGCATAATCATTGAATTTTTCTGAAACGGGCAAGATAATGACTTGAATCGGTGCCAGCCAAACGGGAAATTTTCCGGCGTAGTGTTCAATCAAGAAAGCGAAAAATCTTTCAAATGATCCAATGAGAGCACGATGAATAACAAAAGGGCGTTGTTTTTTTCCTTGTTCATCAATATAGTTTAAATTAAATCTTTCCGGCAAATTAAAATCGACTTGAATGGTTGAAATAGAATCTTCCTTACCAAAAACATTAATGGCTTGAACATCAAGTTTTGGTCCATAAAAAGCCGCCTCTCCTTTTTCTTCAATGAATTTTACTTTTGATTTTTTTAATACTTTACGCATAATAATTTGAGCTTTTTCCCAGTCGGCTTTAGCTCCAATATATTTATCGGAATGGTCTCTTAGGGATAAGCGAAAATGATAGTTATCAAAACCCAAATCGTGATAAAATCGTTTTAACATTTCCATTACTTCCATAAATTCATTTTCCAGTTGATCGGGAGTACAAAAAATATGAGCGTCGTTCTGAGTGAAGCCACGGACTCTCTGTAGGCCGTGAAGTTCGCCTGATTTTTCATAACGATGAACGGTGCCGAATTCTCCCAATTTTATAGGTAATTCCCGATAACTATGGGGCTTCATCTTGTAAACCATCATTCCGGCCGGACAATTCATTGGTTTAAGATAAAAAGTTTCCTTATCAATTTCAAGGGGGGCATACATTGAATCTCGATAAAACTTGAGGTGACCGGATTTTTCAAAAAGTTCTTGTTTATTAATGACCGGAGTAAGAATATGTTGATAACCATAACTTCTTTCCAGTTTAATCATATAATCTTCTAAGGCACGACGAATGGCGTAACCATTAGCCAGCCAAACCGGTAAGCCTTGTCCGATTTCCGGAAAATTGGCGAATAATTCCATTTCTTTTCCTATTTTTCGATGGTTTCTTTTTTCCGCTTCTTTTAGGTTAAATAAATATTTTTTAAGCGCCTTTTTATCATTAAAAGCCACTCCGTAAATTCTTTGTAGTTGTTCTCGTTTTTCATCTCCGCGCCAATAGGCGCCGGATATTTTAGTTAATTTTATGGCCTGTGGGTTAATTTCACCGGTGCTTTCCAAATGAGGACCACTACATAAATCGATGAAATTGCCAGAATGATAAATCATCACTTGTTTTTTGCCCGATTTTTTTAACTCTTTAATTAACTCCACTTTATATTTTTGGTTGGCTTTTTGAAAATGATTAATGGCGTTTTGAACAGTCATCATCTTTTTCTCAAAAGGGTAGTTGGCTTTAATTATAGCTTTCATTTTTTCTTCCAATAAAGGTAAATCTTCCGGAATTAAAGTGCGAGGTAATTCAAAATCGTAATAAAAACCATCGTCAATGGCCGGTCCGATGGCAAATTTAGCCTCAGGAAACATTTCTAAAACAGCCATAGCTAGAACATGAGAAGTACTATGGCGGAGGATTTTTAATTTTTCTTGTTTTTCTTCCGGTGTTTTTTTTGTTGACATAAAATTTAAAATAAGCAGTTAATTATTTTTTAAAATGATGAAAAGTAATATTTAATCACAGAGAAGAGAGGTTTTAAATTGAGCTGACGGAACAATAAACAGCGTAAAAAAAGACAAAAACCAATCGTAATTGTGGAGCAAAACATAAAGTCACGACCACTAAAAAGGCAAGGTTTTTTACCGGAGATAGCTCATTTTAACAGAAAAACCTCATCTCAAAACTTTTCAAGGCATTTCCATGTGAATACCTTTGTGTTTTTATGCACAAAGAAAAGTTTCTGAGACGAGGTTTTTATATCGATAATCAATAAATTTAACGATTGATTATTAAATGCTCGCGGTTCCACTCAGTTTCCCATTTAAAATAAACAAAATTATTTTAAATAGACACTTTTAAATTGTTTTCAATTTAGTCCTGTTTTAAACGTAGGAGATGATACTTTATCATCGCATACTTGGTAAATATGCCAATCATTGAGAGAACTGATTTTATTGTAAGGTTATCTTAAAATTTGTCAAATAAATTAATCTTTATGCCATGCCCCGTTTTACCTAGCCTTTAAAAATTTTAAAGATTAGATAAAGTTTATTTAAGTGCTATGGCCCGACCCCTCGTTTACTTTTAAACTACTTTAACATTTTCTTTTTTAACTAAATTTTCCAATTGTTCAATTACTGTTTCACTGAATTTTATTTGATGAGGAGTTTTTAGTTTCGATTGATTGTCGTTGGTAGTTAAAAATATTTGGCAAGCGCCTTTTTCCGCTTGATTAATAATTTCGGAAATTTTAATTAGCATATTTTTATCTTGACTGTCAGCTAAGTGAATAATAATGTTTTTTTTAACTGTTTGAGTGGGTTGTTGTAAATTAGAGAGGGAATTTTCAAAAGAGCGATTGCCACCAGCATCCCATGATTCATTTTTAGTGGAGGACTTATATTTTTTTAACTCTTTTTTGTTGACTAGAATGGCACTTTCCGCTAAAAGTTTAGCTTCACCGTTTTTTTCAGAAAAACGACCCTTAATTAATAATATTTTTTCCATTTGCCAAATATCCGGATCTTGCTCTAATACTTTAGGGAAAACCAGAACTTCAATGCTTCCCATTCCATCTTCAATGGTAGCAAAATACATCAATTGATTATTACGCGTGTAAACTTTTTGAATTTTAGTAATAATTCCTCCTACGGTAATAACTTGATTTAAGTTATTTCTTCCCAAAGAAGAAAGAGGAATGGTTTTATCAGCGAAATATTTTTGGTAACCGCGTAAAGGATGATCGGAAATATACAGTCCCAAAAGTTGTTTTTCCCAGGAAAGTCTTTGACTCTTAGAAACGGGAGAAGATTCTTGAAGAGTAATTTCCGGAGCTTTTAAGACTTGTTTTTCTCCGATGGAAAAGAGGGACGATTGATTGGAGGCAACGTTTTGTTGAAAACTTTTAGCATAATCCAAGAAGACGCTGATATTTTGAATAATTTTATTACGATTGTTGTCGGTAATGGTATCTAATGCGCCCGACATAGCCAATGCCTCAATGGATTTTTTATTTAAATCTTTATCCTTTACCCTTTCTATTAAATCAATAATATCTCTATATGCGCCATTTTTTTCTCGTTCAGTAATTATCTCATCGGCAATGTGAGCGCCAACTCCTTTAATGGCTTCCAGCCCAAAACGAATGGAGGGATTGATTTTTTTAGTTGATTGCTTATTTTTATTCATTACTACGGTAAAATCTTGAAAACTTTCATTAATATCCGGAGGAAGCACTTTGATATTTTCTTTGCGAGCCTCTTCAATATCAATGGCTACACGATCAATGTCATGTTTGTCTGAGTTTAATAAAGCGGCCATAAATTGAGCGGGATAATGAGTTTTCAGATAGGCGGTTTGATAACCAATCATAGCGTAACAAGCGGCGTGAGAACGATTAAATCCGTAGCCGGCAAAAGGTTCAATAAAAGCAAATATTTTTTTAGCTAATGATTTTTCTAAATTGTTTTTTACACAACCTTCAATAAACTTGATTTTCTCCTGTTGAATTAATTCAGGTATTTTTTTTCCCATGGCTTTACGCAGAACATCCGCTTCACCGGGAGAAAAACCGGCAATTTCTCTGGTGATTTGCATTACTTGTTCTTGGTAAACAGCTACACCATAAGTTTTTTCCAGAATAGGTTTTAGTTTGGGGTGAAGATAAATAGCTTTTTTTCGTCCATGTTTTCCAGCGATAAAATCGGGAATCCATTCCATTGGTCCGGGACGATAAAGTGCTACCATAGCAATAATATCTTCAAATTCCGTTGGCTTGAGTTGCTTGAGATATCTTTTCATTCCGCTGGATTCAAGTTGGAAAACACCGGTGGTGCTTCCTTCTTGGAGTAGTTGAAAAGTAGCGGAATCATCTATTGGGATATCTTCAATTTTAATTTTATCTCCAATAGTTTTTTCTATGATTTTAAGAGTATTTTCAATAATGGTTAAATTTTTTAAACCTAAAAAATCCATTTTCAATAGTCCAATTTTTTCCACATAGGAAGATTTTGATGAAGCACTGTACTGAGTGACGATAATTTTCTCTCCTTCATTTTTTGATCCCTTGCGAGAAGCCATTAATTGTAAAGGGGTGTAGTCAGTTACCGGATCTTTAGTAATTACCACCCCACAAGCATGAACGGAAGAATGACGAGCTACTCCTTCCAAGCGAATAGCCGAATCGATAACTTTCTTGGCATCTTCATTGGAATTATATTCATTAATCAATTCACGAGAACTTTCCAAAGCTTCTTTTAATTTGGTGAAGGCCGGAACCATTTTAGCCAAGCGATCACAATAGGTATATTCAACATTTAAAACTCTGCCGGCATCACGAATGGCGGCTCGGGCCGCCATGGTACCAAAAGTGATAATTTGAGCTACATGATCTTTACCGTAACGTTGACGCACATAATCAATCACTTCATCACGACGATGATCGGCAAAGTCAATATCAATATCTGGCATAGAAATTCTGTCGGGATTAAGAAATCTTTCAAATAATAAGTCATATTTAATGGGGTCAATATCGGTGATGCCAATGAGATAAGAAACAAAACTACCGGCGGCACTACCACGCCCCGGTCCTACCACAATTTTATTTTTTTTAGCCCAATTAATAAAATCCTGTACAATTAAAAAATAGGAAGAAAATCCCATTTTGGAAATAATCTTTAACTCAAAGTCTAAGCGTGCTTGATGCTTATCGGTATATTCATTTTTATTATAGCGATGTTTAATACCTATTTGACAAAGTTCCTTCAAAAAACTATCATCGGTTTTTCCTTGAGGTACTTCAAATTCCGGAAGAATAGTTTCGCCAAATTTAATTTTTACATCGCAACGACGAGCAATTTTTTGAGTATTTTCAATGGCTTCGGGAATATCGGAAAAAAATTCAATCATTTCCTCTGGTTTCTTAAGGTAAAGTAAATTGTCAGCCATACTCATTCGGTTTTGGTCATTAATTTTTCTGTTGGTTTGAATGCAAACTAGAATATCTTGTACCGTATTGTCTTCCGGATTAGAATAATGAATATCAGCGGTGGCGACAACCGGAATGCCCGTATCTTGGGAAATTTTACGTAAACCTTCATTGGCGATTTTTTGTTTAGGAAGATTGGGCAAATGTTGCAATTCCAGATAGAAATTATTGACGCCGAGAATTGCTTGATATTCCAAAGCCTTCTTTTTTGCTTGTTCCATTTTTTTGGCAATTACCAATTGAGGAACTTCTCCTTGAACACAACCGCTCATACCAATTAAACCTTGAGAATATTTTTTAAGTAAATTGAGGTCAATGCGAGGTTTATAATAATAGCCTCTTAAATGAGCTTCGGTAACTAGCTTCATTAAGTTTTTGTAGCCAATATTATTTTCCGCCAATAAAGTTAAATGAAAACGTTCATCGTCTATTTTGGGGCGTTTATTTTCCATACCATTGGGAGCTACATACATTTCACAGCCGATAATTGGCTTGATGTTTCTTTTTAAAGCTTGTTCGTAAAAATCGATCACTCCATACATGGTGCCGTGATCGGTGATGGCGATGGAATCCATACCCAATTCTTCCACCTTATCCAATAAATCATCCACCTTGGCCAGTCCGTCCAAAAGACTGTAGTGAGTATGAACGTGAAGATGGGTAAATTTTTGTTGTTGATGAGACATAATTGGTTTTTTAAGTGACTACCATAATTTAAGCTTCTCCTATGGTGTTGGTTTTTTCTTTTCTATCATTTTGTGCCAAAGCGGCCTCGGTAAAAATATTAAAAAGTAATTCTGCTATTATCTCTGATGATATTTTATTAATTATTTCTTCTTTTGTTTCCGGTGCTTTCTCTCTAATTAGAGCAATTATTTTTTCTTTGGCCTCTTTAATTTCGCCATTAATGTCTAAGAGAGGAATAATTTTTTCTTCAAATTCTTGAATAAGAACCTGTTTACTTTTTTTGGCTCTTTCTTCAATCAAGATTTCAGTTTTCAGTAAAATTGTTTCCCAAAATGTTAAGGGATCTTTTTGTTTGATCTTATTTGGGTCAAAGTAAATGTTTTCGCTCATTTTTTTAGTGATTAAATTTTTTTAAAGTATTTTTAAATTGTTGTTGATAAATGGTGAGCAGAGTAATAAATAAAACGACAATTACCGGTCCAAGCAAGAAACCGGCAATGCCAAAGAGGATTAATCCGCCTAAAGTAGAGAGAAAGGCTAAAAGTGGATGGAGTCCACTTCCTCCTTCAACTAACTTGGGACGAACAAAATTATCTACAGTGCTGACTACCAATATGGCAAAAATAATCAAGATAGCTCCTTGCCAAAAATTTCCAATAAATATTAAAATTAATCCAATGGGAATTAAGATTAGGGCTGGTCCGGCAAAGGGAACTAAAGATATAAAAAAGCTTATAACTCCCAATAAAGTAACAAAGGGTACACCGGTTAGCCACAAAATAATTCCGGAAAGCACACCTTGAACAATAGCCACCACCAAAGAACCTTTTAAAGTGGCACGAGAAGTATTAATGAAATTGTCTAAAAGTAATTTTTCCTGACGATTTTTTAATGGACTTAAGTCCATAATTTTTTTAATCATTTTTTCGTGGTCCTTAAAAAAATAATATAAGGCAAAAAACATAACAAAAGTCATAAAAATAAATTGAGTGGTGCTTTGGTAAGTTTTTTTAATAATTAAAAATAATAAATTGCCGGTGTTTTTTATGGAGGTTAAAGCTCTATCGGTTTGAAGAAAACTTTTAAAATTTTCAATGTTGGGCTGAAAAGAAGTGTTTTTTAATGGTGATTTTTCCACCAAGGAAATCAATTCATTGGAAAAATTATTTAATTGGAGAGTTTGATAAATATTATTAGATTCGGAAACAATTAAACTTCCGATAAAAAACAGAGGAAGAAAGATAATGAAAAAAATTATTAAGCAGGATAATAATGAAGCCAGACTGGGGAATTTGATAATTTTTAATATTTTTTTATACCAACCGTTAAAAAGTTGAGAGAGGACAAAGGCAACGACAATGGGGAGTAAAAAGGGTTTGAATACGAAATAGGCGCCCAAACCAACCAAAATAATGAGAAGGAAAAGAAAAGTGGTATTGAAGTGAGAAGTAGCACGCATAGATTTAAATTAATATTTAAAATGGAGAAATATAATTGGTTGATAAATAAGTAAAATCAAAACAGTTTTTAAAATAAGTATATATAGAGTATAAAGAAAAAAACAAAAAAAGTGAAATATTTTTTATTTAAAATATTTTGATAAGCTATTTTCGTTCTTTAAGAAAATCAATAAAGGCTGTTAGTACCAGTGATTTTTGAGAAATAAATTTATGATAAAAATATCTCAAGTAAAAATTAATCCAGAAATATGGCTTGGCATAAAGAGGATAATGTTTATAAAAAAACAATAGGGCACTTTTAATCAAATAATAATCTTTTGGCTGAATTTCTTTTTTTGACGAATTAAAAGAATTTGATTCTAAGTGGTAAGTAATGGCTTGAGAAACAATACGGAGAGTAAAACCAGCCTTTTTAGCTCGCAGAGAGAAATCAGCATCTTCATAATAGAGAAAAAATTTTTCATCCAATAAACCTATTTTACGGATAATTTTTTTAGGAATTAATAAACAACAGCCGGACAGATAATTGATTTTTTGTAATTGATTTTTTGTCGTTATTAAATGAGTGGTTTTTAACTTCAACCAATTTATTTTACCACCGGAAAACCAAAGTCGATGAGTTTGGGGATTAAAAATAAAAGGAGAAGTTAGGGAAGAACGAAGAAGGTAATTTGAGCGAGTAGAGTTGATTAATTTTTCAATGCAATCAGAAGCCAGGTAAGCATCGGGATTTAACAAGAAAAAATAATCCGGATGAAATTTTTTTGAGGCCAATTTTATACCTTGATTGACTGCTTGAGCAAAACCAAGATTTTTTTTATTATTGGAGATAATAAAATTATGATGTTTAAAGTTTAGGGCTATAACTTTTAGTGTTTGGTCTTGAGAAGCATTATCAATAATATATACTTGAAAAGATAATTTAGATGTCAGTTTGCTATTTAAAACAGAGGCCAAGCATTTTTGGATGGTTTTTTCGTTATTAAAGGTGACAATAATAAAAGCAATTTTCATGGGTGATTTAAAAAGGGAATTATAAATCATAATAAAAAAGTTTGTTTCCGGGAAAGTCAGGTTTTTTTTAATTAAAATCAGTCTAGCTTAAATTGAAAGAAAACAAAAGTTTCGATTGAAAGTTTAATTTGAATAAATAACCAAAATTTTTCAAAAGGGAAGAATATAAAAATAAAATTTATTGATAAAGGAATAAATAACCAAAATAATAAGTAAGCCAAACTACTCAATTTCGCATAAAATCACTAACCTAGAAATAGAAAGAAAGCAAAAAGGAAGAGAAATTAAAATAATTATTTTCTTTTAATCAAGCTTAAAATCTCCTCTTTGGATATGACTTTAAAAATGAAAATACCGGAGAAATAAATAATTGGACCGGTAATAAGTAAAACAATAAAAGGGAGAAAGTTAACAAAAAAACCGAAATAAATAGCCATTAATAACCCGGAAAAAAGCATATACCAAAAACCGGTGGCGCGAGGAGTAAATTTAAGATATTTTTTAATGAGGATAACTCCCATAATAGCCACCCAAAGTTCAGTTAAAACTGATATTGAAGCGGTAGCCAAGTAAGAAAAACGAGGAATAAATATTAAATTAAGAGAGATATTCAATAGGGCGGCACTCAGTAATGCTCCCAGCAGTGGTTTTTGAAGTTTGGCGGAAATCAATACGCTATTAAAGAGTTGACCGAAAAAAATAAATACCAGAGAAAAAATAATGATACGTAAGACAGTTGAAGAAGCGGTGTAATTGTCACCGGCGATGATATGAATAATATCCGGAGCTAAAGTTATGGTTCCGATAGCTAAAGGAATAACTAACAATACAAAAATTTTAAAATTTTGATTAACCAGCCGGCGAAATTTTTTCCGGTTAGAAAAAACATTGAAGGCTAGCATGGGCATAATTAAACCGACAATCATACCGGGAAAAAAGTTAAGATTTTCTATTACCTTATAACCGGCACCATAAATACCTACGTCTTCCGCCGGTTTAAGTAAAGAAAGTAAAATGGTGTCAGCTTTAAAATAAACAAAAGTGGTTAAAACGGAAAGTCCCACAGGCCAAGATTGATGCATAAATTTCTTCCAAACGGAAAAATTAAAACGGGGTTTAAATTTAATGAAGCGACGAGAGAGCAACAGGACAAAAGTAAAATTTGCTAACATATTAAAAAGTAAGGTAGCCACGATAAACTTAAATCCCCAATCTAAAGTTATGCCGGTAATGATAAGGGTTACTTGAATTAATTTGCCGGCCAATTCAGCCAAGGTAACTTGGTCCATAATTAATCGTTTTTGGAAAAGACCAATTAAAATTTGATAAAAAGAATAAAAAACATAAGCAAAAAGAGCAAATACGAGCGCTAATTTTAATGTTTCAGAATAAGGAAGAAAATAAATAATAACTGGAGCAATTAAAGCAATGATAAATGAAATCACAATGCGAAGACCGGCCACATTACTGATGATCGATTTTTCATTGGCGTTGGGGCGAGAAAATTCTCGGGTAGAAGTTTGATAGAGACCCCAATCACCCAAAGCGTTAAAAAGGGAGAAAAAAGCTAAGGCCGTAATATACCAGCCAAACTCATAGGGTGACAAATATCTGGCAATAAAACCTAAGGCAGTTAATGCCATAAAAGTGCTAATTACTTTAGCACCGGAGGAAACTACAACATTGTAAGCAAGCTTGTGAGAAACGGACATAAGATAAATATTTAATTAAACTAAGAAAAATTTCAGTTGTTTTGGAAAAAAGTTATAAAAAATAATTATAAATAACCATTGTTAGGTGATAAAAAAACTAATCATTATTTATTTTATCATTTTTTATATAAAACTAAACAGAGATTATTTATTTTTTTTTATTTATTAAAACCGGAATAAAATTGTTAGCAGAGTGGCTTAAGGAATAAGTTTTTTTATAATTCCAATTCTTCACCAACTGATTCCGGCTTGATAACCACTTTACGTTCTTCTCCTTCGCCAATGCTTTCAGTTTTAACACCTTTAAAGTCTTCTAATTGTATGTGCACCAGGCGACGTTCAAAGGAGTTCATTGGTTCAAGAATAATGGGTTTTCCTTCCGCCGTTACTCGAGCGGCTATTTCTTGACTTAAATGAATAATTCTATCCGATTGTTGCGCTTTGTATTGATTAATATCCAAATTTAAGTTAATAGGTTGCTCAATTTTTTTTCTTACCAAAATTCTTAACAAATGTTGTAAGGCGATTAAATTAGCTCCGTGTCTCCCAATGATAAATTTAGAATCATCAGCGGGTATTTCCCAATCAACGGTGATAGTATTGGCGGTGGTTATTTGATTGTCATCGGCTATTTGGCTGATATTTATTTGAGCGGAAAAACCTATTTTTTTAAGCAGTTCTTCTGAAACTGTTTTAATAACTTCTTGTATTTCTTGCATACTCATTTTATTTATTGAATTTTTTATAAAATAAATTTTTTATCAAGGTTTTATCTTATAAAAATATCATATATTAAAAAATAATTAATTACTGGTTTTTTTTAAATTCCTTGAATAGTTTGCCAAAAACCTTTTCCGGTTTCTTTCTTAATAATCAAGTATTGTTGAACGATGGCAAATATTGTAGTGACAATCCAATAGAGAATTAATCCGGAAGGAAATTTTATCCCAATAAAAAGAGTTAAGAGGGGAGCCATATAAACCATCTGTTGTTGGAGTAAAGAGGAAAAATCAGGTTCTTTTGAGTCGGGGGAAGTATTTTTTTTGGTTGTTTCCTTTTGTGATTTTTTAGCCATCATTTTTCCTTGAATAAATTGAAGTCCGGCCGCTAAAATAGCTAAAGGAATGTGGGGTTTAGCTAAATCTATTAATCCCAAAAAGGAAGTATTTAACATTCCGGGATTATTGATAAAAGAATAAAAAAGATGATCAGTTCCTTGATTTTTTAAACCTAACATAAAAACTCGGTAAAGTGCAATGAGAATAATTACTTGAATAATCATTGGTAAACATCCTCCGGCGGGATTAACTTTTTTCTCCTTATAAAAAGCCATTACTTTTTGTCCTTGCAGTTGTCGGTCATGTTTATATTTAGCTTGTATTTTCTTCAATTCCGGCTGAATCTCTTGCATTTTTTTCTGGGATTCAATTGATTTTTTTGATATGGGAAGAAGAATAAGACGAATAATAACAGTTAGGAGAATAATTGCCACTCCCAAGTCCGGGTAGATTAAATATAATAAAATTAAGGCGTTGAAAAGCGGTTGAAATAAAATTGAGGTAAAGAAGGTTTTCATAAGAATAGTTTTAAGGTCAAGTTTTAATTAAATGACTGTTGTTTAAAATATTTTTTAAATCAGGAGAAAGTTCCGCTAGAGTGGTTGAGGAGTTAACCTTTGAGGGTAGAATACCTACAAGCAAATCATAGCCCGGCTTTATGTTGGTTAATTCTTTTCGTAGAGCTTCTCGTATTAGGCGTTTAAGGCGGTTTCTTCGAGTAGCAAGCTTAGAATATTTTAAGCCCACCATAACAGCTATTTGAGTAGTGTTTTTGTGATTGGGTAAAAACCTTATGAAAAGAAATTTACCGGAAGTGGTGTACCCCCGTTTAAACAAAGTTTTAATGAGAGTAGTATCTCTCAATCTATTTTCTTTTGGTAACATCTCTGTCTAAAAAACAATGTTTAAAGAGTTAATAAAAATTTCAAAATAAATAATTAATTGAAATTAATGAAACCAACTAAACACTAAGCTTCTTTCTTCCTTTCTGTCGTCGTTTTTTTAACACATTGGCTCCCGCTTTAGTACGAGATCTTTTAAGGAAACCATGTCGACGAGAACGGCGTCGTTTTTTGGGTTGATAAGTTTGAGACATATTTTGATAATTACTTATTCCATAAAACTGAGTTTAACATTTAAAACAAGAAAGTCAACTTATAAGGGGATAATGGGTGGTAATTTTATCACTTAAATCCTATCTCATAGCTTATTTTAAGTATCTGGTCCCACTTTTATCTTTTAATATCCAAGGGGCTATTTTTTAAGAAAAAATTTACACACCAAAGCAACCTATTATTAAAAAATAAAAATGAGGCCGGGAATAAAATCGGGAATAGGATTTAGGCAAATATAGTTGCAAAAATATGGTTTATGTTCCATAATAAAGTCAAATGAGTTTAAAACAATATTGTTTAAAACGTAATTTTAAGAGCACTCCGGAACCGGAGCCAAAATTAAAGGAAGCTCCGGAAAAGCGTTTTGTAATCCAAAAGCATACGGCTTCTCATATACATTATGATTTAAGATTGGAAATGAAAGATATTAAGAGCGGTCAAGTGGTTTTGAAATCTTGGGCTATTCCTAAAAATATTCCGCTAACTAAAGAAACCAAGAGATTAGCTATCCAAACAGAGGATCATCCGGTGGAATATCTTTCTTTCGAAGGAATAATTCCTCGGGGTAATTACGGAGCCGGAAAAGTGGAAATTATAGATCAAGGACATTGGGGATTTTTAAAGGGATCGTTTGAAGAAGGGAAAATGTCTTTTAATTTATTGGGGGATAAATTTAAGGGGCGTTACACCATGATTTTAACTGATGGATTGAATGTAAAGTTTAAAAAATTTTCTCAAAAACATTTAGCAGAAAATAAAGAGAAAAATAAATATTGGTTAATTTGGCGAAGAGGAACAGATATATTTTAAAATT
>CAYMNT010000002.1:11151-29798 GCA_964391875.1 uncultured Bdellovibrionales bacterium | reverse complement strand
CTAAAATGCTCCCCCCGGGGCTCAAAACATTTTCTTGCAATTTTGTTATTTTTTGATGAGGCATAAATTTAATAGTTTTTTATTAAAAATCAATTTATTTTTTTAAAAATTACTACATTGGAACGATGATAAATTTTGGAAAAATTCTTTGATTTGTTAAATTGAGCGGTATCAAACCCATTTTTTAACACAATATATTTTACTCCGGTTTTTTTAAAACATTGTTGACCGATTTCACTATCGGGAATGCGTATCATATCCCGAGTGCAAGTTTCTCTATTTTTGGCAATATCTTCATAACGAAAATCATAAGTACGAGAGAGGGGGAATTTATAACCTCGCATAAAGAAAAGCTTCATCCAGGTATCACCTTTGAGATGGAGATGATCTTTTAAGACTTGCTCATTTTCTTTTACTAAAGGAGCTAAGTATTTAGCGGCCGCATAAGTAGCCAATACTTCCTGATTAACATTTTTATCCGGTGCGTTTTCGGAGAGATCAGTTAAACCGGAAATAAATCCGGTACCGATAATTATTAAGAAGAATAAAATAAATAGTGATTTGGATAATGTTTGTCGCGCAATTAAAAAAAATAAATAAATTCCTCCGGCACTTAAAATTGCCAAGGGAAAAGAGAGATAAGTAACAATTCGATTGGAAGGAATATTAACTTTAAGCCAAGCGGGAAAAACCGTCATTAAAAAAATTATTAAAGGCCAAACAGATAAAATAATTATGACTAAAAGTTTTTCATTTAAAGTGGTACGATTATTTAATATATTTTTTTTCTTTTTATTTAAAAAATAATTAAGCCATAAATTTTTCTTAAAGAACAATTTAAGAAATAACCAGCTTTCCATAAAAAGTAGAGGTATTAAAGCATAGAAAAAGCGCCAAGGTCCGACACTTAAAATTATTTGTCCCAAACTTAAACCGGTGCGAGTGCTTTTTATGGGGGTACCCACAGCTGTTTTAATGGCGGAATGGTTAAGATAGGAAGGAGTCCAAATAAAAAAAGTAAAGCATATTAAAATAAACAGTAAACTGATATTTTGCCAAGTGAAAAAAGGAGCGAGGTATTTTTTTAAAATTTTCCAAATTTTAACAAGATTAAATTTATAAAAAAGTAAGAAAAATAATCCGCTAAATAAAATAAAACCGGTTAAGATGTAAAGTAAAATAAAAGTGGAAAGATGATGAGTAAAAGCTAAATTAGCGGAAAACAAAATAAATAAAAAGCCCCAAGTCCGATGCTTGGATTGAAGGGCGCGTAATAAAGACCAAAGAATTAAAGGAATAAATAAATTACCCATAATATTTCCCACCACTCCACCGGCGATATATTTAGCTTGAGGAACAGCAAGGGGGTAAAAAACGCCAATGGTTAAAAGAGCTAAAGAAGCGATAAAAATACTGGGAGATTGTTTTAAAAAAGTTCTGGCTGAGCGATAAGCTAAAACTGATATAGCTAAAAGAGAGAAAATATTAATTAGCAATAAAATTACTACGGGAAAAAAGTTGATAAAACTTAAATTAGCCAAAAGAGCGGTAACGGCAAAAATAATATGTTCTCCAATAATAAAATCCGGTTGTCCATAATGGGGGAGAGATTGTTTAAGGGTAATTAACTTAGCCCAATACATATGGTGACCCAGATCGGTTGACTTGGGAATAAAACTATCAGATAAATAATTTAAGCGCAAAACAATGGAAAAAATTAGTATTATTAAAAAAAGTAGGGCACCGGAGGAAAAATTAGAACCGATTGATTTTTTTAAAGATTTATTTTTTTCTCTTAAGGGTAAAGGATTCTTTTTGTTAATAGTTTTTTTAATTAAAAAACAGCCCAAAGAGAATATTGCCAGTGTAATTAAAATATTCTCGGTGATTAGAGGGATCTTTAGAAAATTTAGAATAAGCACTAAAAAATTAACACTGACCAAACTTAAAGCAAAAAATAAAATTAATCGTTCATAGTTATTAATAAAATTGTTTTTTTTGATAGGAAAAAATTGACCAAAAAAGAATCCCGGCAAAAAAAGAAGAATAGCAACAGCAATAATAAGTTTAAAGAAAATAAAAAACATTTTAGTCTAACAGTTATTTTAGTTATTTTTTTTCATTGCTTTCAAATATTTACGGCAAATATTTTCCCAACTGTAATTAGCTAAAACATATTTTTTAGCGCGTTTACCAAAGGCTCGATTAAAAGCTTCCCCCGCATTGATTAGTTGATTAATTTTATCTGTCCATTGTTTTATATTTCCCGCTTCCACTAGAAATCCATTTTTACCATCCTTGATGGCATCCGCTAATCCTTCTAAATTGGAAGCAACGACCACCCGTTGACAAGCACCGGCTTCTATTACGTTAAGACCAAAACCCTCCATGGTGTGAGGAGTTTTAACATTTGGGGCAACTACTAAATCAGCGGTATTCAATAATACATTTAACTCATCCTGAGGTAAGGAAGGTAATAAACGCACTCGATTTTCCAAATGATTTTTAATGATGGCTTTTTCGCAACGAGGAAAATCATCCGGTGTTCCGGCAGAAGTTTTACCCACTCTACTTCCGGCGGCAATCATAATTATATGTTCCGGTAAACGAGGCATAATATTTTCAATAAACCAACCGGTTCCTTTATGAGGAACAAATCTGCCCACGCGTAAAATTAATTTTTTTCCGGATAATTTTTTGCCAAACAATAATTCCAGGTCATGACGAGAGTGAGTGGCTTCTATTTTCTTAAGGTCAACACCATTGGGGATAAATTGACATTTTTTACGGTCCAGTCCTTCTTTAACCGCTACCTCAATGGTGGCGTGTCCCACCATAAAAAGTTTATCCAATTTTTTGAGCGCCGGTAAATTAACATAGCGATATACTTTTGAAAGCCAACTTTTTTGATTAACGTAAGTAATATCCAATCCATGAATAACTGAAAAAACTTTTTTTTTCGGATAAAGAAATTTTAAAGCTCGTCCAATGGGGGAGAGTACACCGCTACCGAGAAGACAGGCATCGTATTTTTTGAAGAGAAAAAGTGATTTTAAAAAAGCATAGGGAAGAAAAATAGGTAAAAACCGTTTGCCTCTCCCGTTGGCAATAATAGTTACCGGAGTCAATTTTTTTAAGCCGGTGGCTAAATTATAATTTTGATTTTCAATTCCGCCAAAAGTAGGCGGATAGCCATGAGCAATAAAAAGTATTTTCATCAGTAAAAAAAGGGAGTAATTAATAATAATTAACTGGATTATTTACTATGATAATTTATCAAGGAGTAAAAAGCAAGTTGTTTAAAAAAGTTGATTTTTCCTTTTTTTTAGCGTATGATATTGAACTAACATTTATTTTTTAAAGAAAATGGAATTAAAAGAATATTGGGAAATATTAACCAAAGAAAAAGTTCTTTTTTGGTCTCTTTTTTTGGGAATTATAATGGGAGGACTAATGTTTTTTATTTTTCAAACTGACGTGTATGGATTTGAAATGTCAATCGATGTCGGAAGAGAAAACAGTTTGAAATTAGAGAGAACCGGTTTTAAAAAGGAATTGAATTATGATTATTATTATCGTTTAGAGGCCGATGATAATTTTACTAAAAATGTTGTTGCCTGGTTAAGTGATGCCAAAATGAAACAAGCTATATTTTCTTTAGCCACTAAGAAGGCGGTGAAAAATAAGATTAATTCAAATTTTACTTTAGCGAAAAAACGTTTCAAGGCAAAACAATTAGCGCCGAATTATATTAAAATAAAAAGCAAACTAATCGACGAGGCACAAGCTGAAATACTTTATCAATCCATTAAGGAGATTATACAAGAGAGAAATCATCGCTTGGCAAATTTTAATCAAACTGAGAATGAGCTTCCTTGGTTTAAGTTGATTTTTTATCAACCATTGAGTTATTTATATAAAATATCTTTTTCTCTATCAGCTACGATGTCTATTTTAGTCGGTTTTTGGGTATCATTTTTTGCCGTTTTAATTAAACATTATTGGGAAAAATAATATTAGCGATTAAAGAAAAATGAAAATAGGTATTGATGCACGTTGTTTAACTGATGGAAAAAAAACCGGAGTAGAAGAATACACGCTGGGGTTTTTAAATGATTTTTTAAAAGAAGGGGATGGCAATCACTACTATCTTTTTATAAATTCTCTTAAAAAAAACAAACAAGGAAGAGAGCGCCTTAAAAAATTTAAGCATTTATCTAATGTATCAATTCGGGAATTTCATTTTCCCAATAAGTTGTTGAATTTCTCAATGTGGTTTTTTAATTGGCCGAAATTGGATTTATTATTGGGAGGAGTAGATATCTTTATTATGCCTAATATTTCTTTTTTTGCGCTCAGCACTAAATGTAAATTAATATTAACTGTACACGATCTATCTTTTGAATATTTTCCGGAATTTTTTTCTTTTAAAAGAAGACTCTGGCATTTTTTGGTAAATCCCAGAAAAATTTGCCGAAGAGCAGATAATATTTTGGCAGTTTCTACTTCAACTAAAAATGACTTAATAATGCGCTACGGAATAAAGAGTCAAAAAATAAAATTAATTACGCCCATTAGAAATATTTCTTTTTATTTAAAAAATAAAATCAGTGAAGAGAGAAAATACAAAGTAAGAAAAAAGTATGCTTTACCGAAAAAGTTCATCCTTTTTTTAGGAACCATAGAACCTCGCAAAAATTTAATTAATTTAATCAAGGCCTTTGAGTTATTTAAAAAACATTCAAAGGAAGCGGGTGATTATTATTTAGTTTTAGCGGGACAATTGGGGTGGGAATATAAAGATTTAATGAAAATAATAAAATTATCTGAGTTTAAAAATAATATAATTTTTATTGACTATGTGAGTCAGAAAGATAAGCCAGAACTTTATTCCTTAGCTAAACTTTTCGTCTACCCGTCATTTTTTGAGGGTTTTGGTTTTCCGGTGGTAGAGGCTTTTGCTTCCGGTACCGCGGTAATTACTTCTCACTCTGCCTCTCTTCCGGAAGTGGTGGAAGATAAGGCGCTTTTGATTGACCCCTATCGACCGGGAGATATTTATTTAGCGATAAAAATGTTAATTGAGGATAAAAAATTAAGAAAAATTTACGAGCAAGCGGGGAAGGTCAGAGCAAAAGAAATAGACATAAACTCAAAACAAAATTATCCAAAATTATCCAAAATTATTTTTTCTTAATAAATTAAATTTTTTCAAAAATTTGCATTGAGAAGAATGGGGAAGGATTAAGAAAATTTAACGCTTCCCGTTGTCTTATGCAAGGTGACAATTAAGGTTAGTAATATGAGACAATATTTAATCTATTAAAAACTGGAAACAATTTTGGGATGTGTTAGAATTCAATTATGAAACAAAAGAAAAAAATAGCCATTGATGCTCGTTTTTTTGGTGCACAAAATAAAGGACTGGGAAGATATTGTCAAAAATTAGTTGAGGGATTGGAAAAAATTGAGAGTAAGAATAATAATAGAGAATATTTTATTTTACTTAGAGAGGACAATTTTTCTCTTTATACACCTAAGGCGAATAATTTTAAAAAATTAAAGGCTGATTTTCAGTGGTACTCATTGAAAGAACAGTGGGGGTTTTTCCTTTTTTTGAAAAAACATAATTTTGATTTGGTTCATTTTTGTCATTTTAATGTGCCTTTATTATACAAAGGAGATTTTATTGTGACCATTCATGATCTCATTCTTTTCCATCATCCCACGGCTAAAAATTCAAAATTAAATAAAATTTTATACAAAATAAAGTTATTGGCTTATCGTTTAACTATAAAAAAAGCGGTTGTGAAAGCCAAGCAAATCATTGCTGTTTCTCGCTATACTAAACAAGATATAGTGAAAACCTTGGGTGTCTCACCAAAGAAAATAAAAGTTATTTATGAAGGATGTAACTTTTTGATTAATAAAGAAAAAAATTCTCAAATTAAAAATGAGCAAATTTTAAAAAAGTATGGTATAATAAAACCATACATATTATACGTGGGAAATGCCTATCCACATAAAAATTTAAGACGATTAGTGCTGGCTTTTGCTAAAGTATTATCAAAAGATCGGCGGTTGAGTTTAGTGTTAGTGGGTAAGCGAGATTATTTTTATGATCGTCTAAACGATTTTATAGAGAAACGAAAAATTAAAAAAATAATTTTACCGGGCTATGTATCAGATGACGAGCTAAGTGCATTGTATAAAGAAACCTCGTTATATATTTTCCCTTCGCTTTATGAGGGTTTTGGCTTACCACCGTTGGAAGCGTTAATTAGCGGAGCCAAAGTGCTTTCATCCAATGAAACTTGTTTACCGGAAATTTTAGAAGAAAATGTTAAATATTTTAACCCATATCATATTGAAGCCATAGCCGAAGGAATTCAACAAGCACTAAAACCGAAAATAAAAATAAAAAACAGTAGGAAGCAAAATAAGAAATTGATAGAGAGGCAGTTAGTTAAATTTAATTGGGATAAAATGGCACAGGAAACTAAAGAACTCTACTAATTTTTATTAACAGAAAAGTAAGTGATTTATTAATGAAGTAAATAGGATAAAAAGTGAAAGCAAATTCAAAAAACATTCAAAGAGTGATGGCAGACGTTAGGCCTGATAATAATCAGACAGTTTTTGGTTATAGACAACGAGTTGATAAAAATAAATTTAATCAAAAAAATAAACGAACGACCGGTTTAGCAGGTACTCTTTTAGATAATATTCATTATGGAGAAAAAGAAAAAACTTTGGAATATCTTAATTCTTTTTTTAATGAAGAAGAGGTGTTAGCTATTGATGAAAAGAGCGATGAACAACAAGAAACGGAAGAACTTATTTTTGAATTTAATCGTCCGGTTAAAAAAAATGAATCATTAATACCGTTGGTGGTTAAATGCAAGGAAAAAGGAATAAGTCAAAATGTTTTAAATCAAGACATTGTTAAAAAAGAAGATATTTTTCAAAGCAACAATTTTTTTAAGCCAATAAAAAATAAACAGGTAGTTTTTAATAAAACTGATTTTACGAGTAATTCATTACCGCCTAAACAAGAGAGTATTTTTGATGATAAACTTAATAATTTTTTCCAAGAAAATTTCCAGACCGATCAGTTAACCGCTGAAAATAATCAAGCAGTTAATAATGAAAAAGATTTAGTACCAACTTATTTACCCGAGAAGATAATTGAGCCAAGTAATACCGGACAAAAAAAACGATCCTTAATAACTTTTCAAAGAACTAAAATATTTTTTGGAGGATTGTTTTCCGGTAAGATGAACAATAATTTTTCTCATTTTGTTTTAGCCAGTTTCGTTTTAGGAGGTGTATTATTGATAGGCGCTTATAGCATCGCCGGATGGCAATTAAAAGATCAGGCCGAAGAAAAGAGTCAAGAAATTATCACCTCTATGCTGGCCGGGAAAATTGCTTTAGGTAATCAAGATTATTTTCTCGCTGACAAAAAATTTCATTCGGCTGAAGTTGAACTATCAAAAATAAATAAACAAATTGAAACAATGACCAGTGGCTCCTTTGGTTTATTGGATCAATTACCTTTTTTCTCAAAATTATCCAATAAAAAAAATTTGGCTCAAGTAGCGGAAAATTTAGCCCAAGCCGGAAGAGCCGTTACTCGATTGGCACAGACATTAAATAAGATAAAAAATCCTTTTGACTATAACGCTTCAGCGAATAATCAATCTTTGGTGGAGGTGTTTACGTCATCAGAAAAAGACTTTTTAGTGGTCAGGAATAATTTAGTGAAAGCCGAAGAAGAAATCAATAAAATAAAAATAGCCAGTCTGCCGGAGGAAACAAAAGACAAAATAATTAAAATTAAAACTTCTTTACCTATTTTTATAAAAGCGATAGATAATTATGAAAATAATTCTCATATTTTTCTTGAGTTATTAGGTTATTATGGTCCAAGGAAATATCTTTTACTTTTTCAAAACAATTATGAAATGAGAGCTACCGGTGGATTTATCGGGAGCTATGGATTATTGCAAGTTAATAATGGAAAGATAAATGATTTTAAAATTGAGGGGATTTATCACCCAGACGGACAATTAACCGAAAAAGTTGTTCCTCCTCGTCCCATTCAAAAAATTTCTACCGCTTGGTCAACTCATGATGCTAATTGGTTTCCTGACTGGAGAATTTCCTCCCAAAAAATAGCTTGGTTTTATGAAAAGACCGGTGGACCAACGGTGGATGGAACTATTGCTTTAACGCCCGAGGTAATAAAAAAAATGTTAATTTTGACTGGTCCCATAGAAATGAAAGACTATGGCAAAGTTATTACCGCGAAAAATTTTGATGAAGAGATTCGTGCCAGTATAGATAGTGTGGATGAAAAAAATCAAAAAACAGATACTCAGACAGAAAACAATGATCCCAAGAAAATTTTAGCAGATTTGGCTCCTAAAATATTAAATAAACTTTTTAGTACTAAAGATCCGCTTCAAGCGATAAAACTTTTAAAATTGATTAAAAATTCTTTAGATGAAAAACATATTTTACTTTATTCAGCCAATGAAGAATTAGAGAAAAAAATATCTACTCAAGGTTGGAGCGGGGAAGTATTAAAAACGGATAAAGATTATTTGATGGTAATTAACTCGAATATAAATGGTTTTAAAACAGATGGAGTGATAGATCAAAAAGTAGAACATTTTAGTGAAATTCAGCCAAACGGAGAGGTGATAGATACGGTAAAGATTACTCGCATTCACCGGGGAGGACATACGGGAAAAGAAGAATTTGACAAGGTTAATGCGGATTATATGCGGGTTTATGTTCCCAGGGGAAGTAAATTGATCGCCGTAGAAGGACAAACCAGAGAACTTAATGAGCCTCCTTTGGATTATGTTAAATTAGGATTTAAGGAAGATCCGTTAGTTAAGCAACAAGAAGACTCAATGATGATTGATTTTAATTCCGGTACCAGAATTTATTCAGCAAGTGACAAAACGGTTTTTGCCAATTGGACTTATGTATCACCGGGGGAAACTGTGGTGTTAAAATATAAATATAAACTGCCTTTTAAATTCAATTTGGAAGAAAATTTTTCTTACTCAACTTTTTATCAAAAACAATCAGGATCCATCAGAGGAGAATTATTAGGAGAAATTAAATATCCCTCTAAAATAAAACCGGTTTGGCTGTTTCCTCAAAAAGCAGAACAAGATAAACAGCAAATAAATATCAATAAAAAATTCAATCGAGATGTTTTTCTGGGGGTTGTTTTTCAGAAAATTGACAAATAATTGATTATTAATTAAACTGTGAGTAATAGCAAAGAGATTGGAGCCTTTGTTTATCTAAAAATGATGAGCGCATTGATTAGTTTCAGTGAATTCAGGTGGAACCGCGGGGAAACTCGTCCTGATGGATTAAATTATTTAATTCATGGGGACGAGTTTTATCTTTTTAAATTATTAATTTGAAAGACTATGCGTAAGCAAAAAAAAGAAAGCGGTGACTTGATGGAGAAAATAGTTTCTCTTTGCAAGCGAAGAGGTTTTATCTTTCCTGCCAGTGATATTTATGGTGGCTTGGCCAATGCCTACAGTTTTGGTCCTTATGGAACTGAATTGAAAAATAACATTAAACGCTTATGGTGGAAGATGTTTGTTCAAGAGCGAGAAGATATAGTGGGGATAGATGGTCCAATAATGTTACATCCCAAACTTTGGGAGGCTTCCGGTCATACCACGGGTTTTAATGATGCGATGATTGATTGTAAGCATTGTCATAAACGATTTAGAGCTGACCATATAGTGGAGGAGGCCACCGGTAAAGATCTGGAAGGACAATTGAAAGCTATGGATAAGATATTAAAAAAAGAAAAAATAAAATGTCCGGAATGCGGAGTTAGTGATTGGACGGAAGCAAAAAATTTCAATATGATGTTTAAGACTAAAATGAATGGAGTCGGCGAAAAAGATATTTATCTTCGTCCGGAAACGGCCGGCGCCATATTTATTGAATTTAAAAATATCTTAGACTCAACCAGGGTTAAAATTCCTTTTGGAATTGCACAAATGGGTAAAGCTTTTCGCAATGAAATTATAGCGGGAAATTTTATTTTTCGTTTGCGGGAATTTGAACAAATGGAAATAGAGTATTTTATTGATCCGAAAATTAAATGGGAAAAATTGTTTAATAATTGGTTGGATGAACAGGAAAAATTTATATTGGCCTGTGGAGCCAAAAAGGAGGACTTGAGACGCTATGAGCATCCCAAAGATAAATTATCTCACTACTCTCAAAAAACCATTGACATTGAATACCGTTATCCTTTTGGTTTTAAAGAACTTTTTGGCTTAGCTCATCGGGGAGATTTTGATCTTTCTCAGCATTCAAAATTTTCCGGTCAAAAATTGGAATATTTTGACGCAAAAAATAATAGGCGTTATACTCCTCATGTTTTAGAGCCTACCTTTGGGGTGGAAAGAACAATTTTAACCACTTTATTGGCTAACTATCATGAGGAAAAAGTAAAAGGGGAAACAAGAGTGGTAATGAAATTTCCTAATATTATTGCTCCGATAAAAGTGGCTATTTTACCTTTAAGTAAAAAAGATGAGTTAGTTAAGCCGGCTAAAAAGTTATTTAATGACCTTAAGGCTGAATTTATGATTGAATACGATGAAAGCCAATCAATCGGTAAACGTTATCGCCGGCAAGATGAAATTGGTACGCCTTATTGTGTGACCTTTGACTTTGATTCATTGAAAGATAATTCGGTGACAGTGCGAGATCGAGATAGTATGAAGCAGGAAAGGATAAAGATAATTAATTTAAAAAAATATTTAAAGAAAAAACTTAAATAATTTAATAAATAAAAATTAATTTAAAAAAAATGAGTAAATTAACCTATTGGCTTAGAAAATTGGGAATCTTAAGAACCGTCTCTTATAAAGTTAAGGGCGATGCGGAAAAAATAAATGAATTAAATGCTTCTAATGGTGGAATGATACAAACTCAAAAAGAAATTGATGAAAAGTATAAACCAAAAGAAAAGAGTGAGTAAAATTAACTACTGGTTTTTTTGGTTAATTTCCGGAAAAATAATTTAAGACCATCTAATTTGCCAACCAAAGGGGTTTAAGAAAAATAATACCGTTATTAACTTTTTTAGTTGTTAAGAGTTCTCTTTTTTGATAGAATGCAAATTATGCGATGTTTTTTCAAAAAACAAAAACAGTGGCAAGTGTTTAATAATTTAAAAGCAAACAAAAAAGTCCTCAATGCAGGAAGATAATATGAATCCCTAAAATGATATTGTCGGAAAAAATAAAATTTTTTCCCTAAAAATAAGGTGGGCTTCATTGAATTCAATCTTCCATTCTGAAGACCTTTTCACTCTCATAATAGCACAAGGATTATAATTTACCAAGTAAGTAATTGAGCTAATTAAAGAGTTTAATTTTATGAAAGAAAAAAAAGAGCAATTTCCATTAAAATCAAAAATAGAAGCGTTGTTATTTGCTTCCGGTCAAGCAGTTAGTCTAAGCAAATTAGCAAGCTTTTTAAAGATTAAAAAAGTTAAACTGAAACAAGAGCTAATCAGTTTAAAGAATTCGTATTTGGAAAATAAAGGTGGTTTGCTAATTATAGAAAAAGGGGATAAAATTCAATTGGTTTCCAATCCTGCCTTGGGAAAAACAATAACTGCTTTTTTTAATAAAGAAATCAACGAACCACTCTCTAGGCCGGCCTTGGAAATTCTTTCGGTAATTGCTTATCGAGGTCCAATTACTCGAGCGGGAATAGAAGAAATCAGAGGAGTTAATTGCAGTTTCACTTTGCGTTCATTAGCTATTCGCGGATTGATTGAAAGAGCTAATAATCCGGCGGATGCACGTTCCTACATTTACACTGTCAGTTTTGATTTAGTTAAATCTCTGGGGTTGGACAATATTGAAGCTCTTCCAAATTTTAAAGAACTAAAAGTTAAAGATAACTCTTGAAAAATATGAAATCACATGCTTATCATTTTTTTACTTTTTTAGGGACTTTCGTCATTGTTTTTTTTGCTTTAATTTTCTTTTCAGCGGGGAGTTATTTTTTAAAAGATAACATCAAAGAGCAACCCATTGTGGAGGGTGCTGCCACCATCAAAAATGAAGCAGTGATTAATAAAAACAAAAAAACAGAGAAACTCACCGTTTCAAAAGAGAATGTTAAAAAAATAAATAAATACTCAACTAATAATTTTAATAAGAAAAACAATAAATCAACCAAAGGTTTTTTCTCCAGTGATTCGCTTAATTTTAACGCTGATGCTCCTGAAAAAAAAGAAGGGTGGAAAAATCCTTATACTCATGCACATTCAGCCGTGGCGATTGATGTTCAAACGGGAACTATTCTTTATAACCAAAAAGCTACCCAACAAAAACCGATAGCTTCGCTAACTAAAATGATGACGGCTATTGTTGTTATGGAGTCTTTGGAAAATTTTAATGAAGCGGTGGTAACCATTGACAGGGAAACTATTTCAACCGGAGGAAGTAAAGTGGGCTGTCCTTCCAGTACTTATTGTGATTCTAATAAATTAAAGCTTGGAGAAAAAGTATTAGCTAAAGATTTATTTGAATCAATGTTGATTGCCAGCACTAACGATGCGGCGGTGGCATTGGCTAGGCATATTGCCGGATCGGAAGAAAAATTCGCTCAGTTAATGAATCAAAAAGCAGGGGAATTAAATTTAAAAAATACTCATTTCTGTAACCCCACCGGGTTAGATATAGATGGAATGAAAGGGAAGTGTTATTCATCGGCTTATGATTTAGCCAGGATAAGTGCCTACTCCATGCGTTATCAACCTATCTGGAAAGCACTTAGAAAAAAAGAAAAAACTTTTTATTCCATAGATAAAACCCTTGATCACACAGTAAAAAACACTAATCATTTATTGGAAAAAATGCCAAATTGTGAAGGAGCCAAAACCGGTTTTACCTATGAAGCGGGAAAATCTTTAATGACAGCGGCACACGCTCCCGATAATAAAAAACACAAAGTAATTGCCGTTGTTTTAGATGATATTTATCGTTGGCAAGATATGCCGGAGCTTTTAAATTGGTGTTTTGAAGCTTATAAGTGGAAATAATTTTTCTTATGCATTTATCTCAAATTCAACACATTCCGGAAGTTCAAGCAATTGCCAAGGTAGCCGTCTTGGCAATAAGTGCTTTTGTTTTGGCGATGATTATTACTCCTTTCTGGGCAAATTTTTTATATCGCAAAAAAATTGGAATAAAAATCAAAGATAATTCAGTCAGTGGTGAAAAATTAACTTACATCAATAAATTACACGCTCATAAAGAAGGTACTCCCACAATGGGAGGAGTGATTATCTGGGCAACGGTTTTAATTTTGGCTTGGATCCTTTCCTGGTTGGCTCCTTTTTTGGCTGATTATTTTAGAGTAGTTTGGATAGGAAGATTGGATTTTGTTTCTCGCAGTCAAACTTGGTTACCTCTGTTCGCTTTGGGAAGTACGGCTATTTTAGGTTTAGCGGACGATTGGATGAGTATAAAAAAAATTGGAAAAAATAAGGGGGGAGGAATGCGTTTTCTTGTGCGTTTTGGTTGGCTGATATTGATTGCTTCTTTTGGGGCTTGGTGGTTTTATACTAAGTTAGGTTGGGATGATATTCACATTCCGGCAATGGGTAATTTCAGTATTGATTTATGGTACATACCGCTTTTTATTTTTGTCATTGTAAGTACAGCGATTTCCTCCAATGAAACAGATGGTTTGGATGGTTTAAATGCCGGCATCTTAATTCAAGCTTTCTCCGCTTTTTCTATTATTTCTTTTTTTCAACACAGGATGGATTTGGCCGCTTTTTGTGCCGTAGTGGCGGGGGCGTTGTTGGCTTTTCTTTGGTTTAATTTTTACCCGGCCAGATTTTTTATGGGAGATACGGGGGCAACTTCTTTGGGGGCCACCTTGGGAGTGGTAGCTATGTTAACCAATTCATTGTTCGCTTTATTCTTTATAGTTTTTATTTATTGGGTTGAATCCGGATCAGTGGTTATTCAGTTAACCAGCAAAAAGATTTTTAAGCGTAAAATTTTTTTAGCCAGTCCCATTCATCATCATTTTGAAGCTAAACATTGGCCGGAAACCAAGGTAACGGTTCGTTTTTGGATTATTAATGTTGCCATGACTATCATCGGCATTTTGATTGGTATTTTGGGTTGTGGTTGATATTGATTGGAAACTGTGATTTAATTAAAAATAAAATTAAAATTTAATTTTATAAAGTATTTTTAAAGTAACCTCAATGAAAATTAAAAGTAGAAAAAAACTGAAAATAGCCTTGCTGGTTTTAGTTACCGGTTTAGCTTTTTTAATAGCCAATCCAAAACCAACAGGGGTTAAATGGTTGGATAAAAATATTCAAAAATTGAAAATAAATTTAGGATTGGATTTGCAAGGAGGAGTTCATTTGGTTTATGAAGTGGATATGAAAAACATAAAATCCGGCAAAGAAAAAGAAGCCTTGAGTGGTATTCAGGATGTAATTGAAAGAAGAGTAAACGCTTTTGGTGTTACCGAGCCGATAGTGCAACCTTCTCGCATTGGTAATTCCTATCGTTTGATTGTTGAATTGGCGGGGATAAAAGACATTGAAGAAGCAAAAAAAATGATTAAGGAAACACCTTTCCTTGAATTTAAAGAACAGGGCGAGAAAAAAACCAAATTGAATCAAGAGGAGGAAAAATTACTAGCTAAACAACTTGATTTAATCGAAAAGGAAAATAAAAAGCAGACAGAAAAAGCACAAGCGACATTAAAGAAAGCTTTAGCCGGAGATAATTTTGAAAATTTAGCTAAAGAGAATTCCGAGGATCCGGGAAGCAAAGAAAAAGGAGGCAATCTTGGATTTTTTAAGAAAGGCGTTATGCTACCGGAGTTTGAAAAAGTAGCTTTTAGCGATGATTTTAAAAAAGGGCAAGTTTATCCGGAGTTGGTGAAAACTTCATTTGGGTTGCATATTATTAAAAAAATAGATGAGCGAGGAGCGGGGGAGAATAAGGAAATAAATGCGTCTCACATACTTTTTAAGATAAGTGATAAAGCAAAAGTGAAAGAGTATTTAACACAACAGATGTTACAACCTCAATGGAAAAACACCGGATTAACGGGCGGACAGTTAGAAAGCTCTCAAGTTAGTTTTAATCAACAGGGAATGAGTGAGCCGGTGGTATCATTACAATTCAACAAGGAAGGAAAAGATTTGTTTAAACAGATTACCGAACGGAATATAAATAAACCGGTGGCTATTTTCTTGGATGGTCAGATTATTAGCGCACCCAGAGTAAATGATGTTATTCGTGACGGGCGAGCAATTATTAGCGGAGGATTTAATATTAAAGAAGCTAAAGAATTATCTCAACGATTAAATACCGGGGCTTTACCGGTGCCCATTAAATTAATTTCTCAACAAAGTATTGAAGCCTCACTTGGGGCCGATTCATTAAATAAAAGTGTGAAAGCCGGTTTATGGGGACTTTTAGCTGTGGCTATTTTTATGATAATTTATTATCGTTTAGCCGGAGTTGTAGCGGTAATTGCTTTAGTGGTTTATATCTCCTTAATGGTGACTATTTTTAAATTATCATCTTTAACAAAAAGTTTTGGCATCACCCTTACGCTTTCTGGAATTGCCGGGTTTATTTTATCAATTGGAATGGCGGTAGATGCCAATATTCTAATTTTTGAAAGAATGAAGGAAGAAATTAAGCGAGGGAGGGACTTGAAATCAGCGCACGAAGAGGGCTTTAAACGTGCTTGGACATCAATTAGAGATGGTAACTTTTCCACCATTTTAACCGCTCTGATTTTAATGATTTTTGGCGCCAGTTTTATTCAAGGTTTCGCCATTATTTTAGTAATTGGAGTGTTGCTATCAATGTTTACCGCCATCGTTATTACAAAAGTTTTATTAAGCGCTTTGTTGGGTAGTTGGTTTGAGAAAAGAAAATGGATCGTTTTAACAAATCATACAAATAAAAAAAGCAAAAAAGAAGGGAGGTGGCAAAATGTTTCATAAAACTATGGCTCGCGGATTTTTTATCTTTTCTGTTTTAGCCGGATTTTTATCTGCCTATGGTTGGGCGACCAGAGGAGACATTTGGTTGGCATCAACTCAGTGGATGCAAATAGCCAGTTATCTTTTATTGGTAGGTATTTATGTAAGACTAAGTGAACAAGATGACTTAGATGATATTAAAAAGAGGCGATTGAATAAAGTTATTACTAAGAGAAAGAGTAAACGAAAAAAAAGAAAAACAAAAAAATAATTTATCATTAATTTTTTTTCACGATGCATGCATTTTTTGAATTCTTTATTGAAAGATTACTCTGGCTTTGGCAACCGTTGTATGGATTTTATCGAGTATTAAGGGATGTGGTGGAAGCCCATGAAGAAAAAGTTGAGAAGAAAAAAGTTTAATCCATCTCTTTATGTCAAAAAGCTTTTCCAGATTTTTATATTTTTGGTTGCCATTATTACTTTGGGCAGGGACAATTTTTTTGCTTTCCGCTCATCCGGGAGTGGGTTTTTCGTGGTCAAATCCCAAAACAATATTTTTGCGTAAGGGTTTTCATATATTGGAGTATAGTCTTCTTTCTTTTTTAATTTGGCGATTATCTTTTTGGGGATACAAAATATCTTTAAAAAAAAGTTTTTGGATAGCCGTAATTTTTTCCGGATTATTTGCTCTTTCCGACGAATGGCATCAATTAAGTGTTTTTGGACGCAGTGGCAGTATAAGCGATTTTTTATTGGATTTAGTGGCTGGCTGGTTAACGATAAAATTTTTCAGTCTATTTTTTCAGAAAATAAAAATCAAAGACATTATTATTTTTAGTGCGCTATTATTATCATTGGTGACTTTGTTTGGTATCTTTATTTTTAATGCTCAAGAAATATATCGATTACAAAAAGAAAGAGTAGGTTATCAAAAAAAAATTAAAAAAATAAATCAACAAATAAAAAAGAGAGCGGAAGAGCAAAAGACTAAAGATGATTTAAAACCGATTCCGGTAAAAAAGAAAATTGAAGTGGCTTTTACTTCCCAAGCTCCATTTGCGGTCTGGGATGAGACTCACGAAGAAGCCTGTGAAGAAGCTAGTTTGTTAATGGTTAATCATTGGTTAAAAAAAGATAAACGCAAATTGATACCGGCTAAAGAAGCGGAAAGTGAAATTCAACAATTAAAAACTTTTGAAATAACACATTATGGAGATTTTAGAGACAGCAATATGAAACAGTTGATTCACTTAGCTAGAGAATTTTATGGACTAACTAATTTAAAGGTAGTTTATGATTTTTCTTTGGAAACATTAAAAAAAGAACTAGCTAAAGGACGACCAATAATTGCTCCCACCGCCGGCAGGGAACTGAAAAATCCTTACTTTACTCCTCCCGGACCTCTTTATCATAATTTAGTTTTAATCGGTTATAATCAAAATGAGATTATCGTTAATGATCCCGGGACTCGTAGAGGAAAAAATTATCATTACAAGGCAAAGATTCTTTTTGACGCCATTCATGATTTTCCCGATAAAAAAGAGCATATTAAACAAGGAAGAAAGGCAATGATAATCATCAAGGAATAGTGATAATAAAATAAAATGTAGTCACATTTCAATCTCTGGACGAGATGAGATACATCTTGGACACCCTCTTGACAAAATTATTTTAATAAGGTAGTATGGAAGATGTAGATTTTGTGTGAATAATCGTTTGCAAGAATAAGTTTCGTCGGTGTGCACATACTGACAAAGTAATTTCTTTCAAAAAGAGTTCAACAAAACTACGTGTTTAATTTGTTAAAAAACACGTTATTATGGCCAAGAAATTATTTGTCGGAAACCTAAGTTGGGGAATCGACGACGAAAAACTTAAAGAAGCTTTCGCTGAATTCGGTGAAGTTGAAGAAGCGATAGTTATTAAGGATAAATTTTCCGGTCGTTCAAAAGGTTTTGGTTTTGTTACCTTTACCGAAGATTCAGCTGCTGATTCAGCCGTTGAAGCTATGAACGGAAAAGAGCTTGACAGTCGTCCTTTGACGGTTAATGAAGCTCGTCCAATGGAAAAACGAGAATAAAACTTTCTTAAAGATATATTTTAAGAAAGATTAGATAACAAAAAAACAGCTTGTGCGCAGAGCTGTTTTTTTGTTGGTTAATAAATTTATTTAACGCTAAAAACAAAAAATAATTAAAAATTGATTGGATTAAAAAAAAGAAAGTTAAGTCAGAAAAAAATAAGTGATAAGGGGATAGATATTTGGAGGGGGAGAGTGGTTTCGCTCTCCCTCTCCAATGCGTTGAAGGTTAGACTTAAAGCCCCCAACGCCTATCTTCTAGGTATTTTTTTAGCTCTTTTAATCCGGAACCTATATAGGCTCCGAAAAATAAAAATAAAAATCCCACAAAAATTTTCATTTTCTCCTCCTTTGTTCATCGTCAACCTTATTGTTGACGATGGTTATTTATTTTACTAAATAGAAATAAATAAATCAAGCAAGGCACATTAAATCATCTAAAATGATACCGTAATCATATTAGAATTTACAGTTAATTTAATAAAATAAAAAACAAAAAAGTTTTCGGGG
>CAYMNT010000002.1:2544-11051 GCA_964391875.1 uncultured Bdellovibrionales bacterium | reverse complement strand
CATATTAGAATTTACAGTTAATTTAATAAAATAAAAAACAAAAAAGTTTTCGGGGGAGAGTAGTTATTTTTTCCAGGGAAGGTAACTACTTATTAAGTATAATTAATAAACAATATTTCTATAAATAAAAAATCATCAAAGAGAGAAAGAAAATAGAAAATAATCAAAGAAGGGAGGCGGAGTTAGGCAATAACAATCTAGAATAAATCAATAAAAATAAGAAGCAAAGCAAGGTTCAATATAAAGTATAAATAGAAGAGAAGTTATATAGATAACGTCGCACAATGTATATTTTACGACACATACACCATATTTCCCTCAAAAGGTTTATTTATAAATCAATAGTTGATCTATAGTGGTATTTGTATTGTATAAAGCTCCTACGAGCCTCTGAGTGGTCTCTAAATATAAATTAGGTCCAAATAATGGATCATGCACCACATATTTACCTCTTTTATCTTTATGATGGATGACTACGTAATGTCCTGCACCTGACCTGGCTCTTACAAAAACTATAACGGGATTTTTTTTAGTCAATTCTTTATCTACTTTAGCCCAATCAACTCCACCATGTGCCCTGGATGATTTTAATTTAATTTTTCCTTTGAATTCATCAGGCCAAACGATTAAGTCTTGATAAAAAATCGGTTCTGAGGCTAAGGCTCCGGGAGTGATTTTTATTTTATGATAAGTAAAAGTCATTGCTAAAGAAGAAACGGCGCAACCATAATCCTTCATTAAAGATGATGATAATCCGATATGTTTATAGCCCCAACGATCATCGTCTTGAGCGTAATACCAACTGACACTAGCCAGACCGTTTTTAGGTTTTGGTTGACTGGCTAAAATATTTCTTATTTTTTCCTTATTTTCGCTGGAGAAAGTATCATTACCACCGATTAAAGCTCGTTTTTGGACTTCTATTCTGCTTAATAATTCCTGATAACGATTTTCTTCTCCTTTGGTTTTAACTAATAAAGTTTGTTTTGAATTTTTTTCATTATTAAGATAATAAATTTTCTCTTTTAATGTGTCGTTTTTCTTCTTTAACTCATTCCTTTTGTTTTCAAAGGCTTTTTTCTTTTCTTCCAGTTTGGCTTTTTTCTCTTTTATTTCTTTTATTTGTTTATTTATTTTTCCTGATGTTTGACCTAAATATTCACTATAATTAAGAGCTTGAGAAAATCCATTTTTTGACAAAAAATGAAACACTGATTCTTGTTCTATTTGGTAATAAAGATTTATAATGCTTTTTAATTCTATTTTTGATTTTTCAATATTTTTTTCTTGTTCAATAACAATGTTTTTTATTTTTCCTATTTCTCCTTCATTTTGCCTAACGTCTCTTTTAAGTAAGGCAATGTTATTGTCATAATTATCAATTTGAATATCCATCAATTGCAATTGATTTTCCAATGTCATCTGTTGTTGTTGTTTTAAGTTAATCAATTGTTTATATTTCTCACTTTTTCTTTTCAACTCCTCCAGGGATCTTTCCTCTGCCTTTAGGTTTAAGGGAAATAAAAAATTAATTAATAAAATCATAAAACTTGCAACCGTAATAACCCTAAATAATTTTAATGATAATTTTCTTTTTTTATTTTTCATTTAGTTTATTGCTTCTATTTTTAAATTCAAAAACCGCTTTAAAAATTATTGAATATTATCAAGTGCGGATTTAATCCTTTTTAATGTTTCTTGCTTACCAATGGCCCAAGCGATTTCAAAAGGACTAGGACTTTGTTTTTCACCGGAAAGGGCGACTCTTAAAGGCCAAAGTAAACTCCCCTTGTCCTCCCCCGCTTCCTTGATTAATTTAGCCTGGATAATTTCTTGTTTGAAATTATTATCTTTTATTTTTTCCAACACTGTCCATGAGCGTTTTAACGATTGCTTTATATCTTTTTCAGTCATCTCTTTCCAAGCTAAAAGTTTTCTTTGCACTTTAGGTGCGGTAAAATAAAAATTAATATTTTCCGTAATTTCACTAAGTTTTTTTATTCTCGATTGTTCTATTTGAACGATTTTTTTAAGTAAACTATCGTCAACAACAGATAATTTATTTTTTGTTAAGTATTTTTTTAGATAAGGACGACAAAGTAACAACAATTCATCAACGGTTTTTTTCTTAATGTAGTAAGCGTTCATCCAGTCTAATTTTTTATAATCAAATACCGCTCCGGCCTTGTGTAATCCGGATTCATCAAAAATAGTTATTAATTCCTTTAGGGAGAAATTTTCTTTTTCTGACTTTGGATTCCAGCCCAATAAAACCAAGAAATTGATTAGAGCCTCCGGCAAATAGCCTTTCTCTTTAAAAACTTGCGCACTAACATCTCCTTGGCGTTTAGATAATTTTTTATGATCACTTCCCAAAACATTCGGTAAATGAATAAATTTTGGTAAGTCCCAGCCAAAGGCCTGGTAGAGTAAAATGTGTTTTGGTACACTGGGTAACCATTCCTCTCCGCGAGTAACGTGACTAATTTTCATTAGATGATCGTCTACCACTACAGCGAAATGATAGGTGGGAAAACCATCGGACTTAACCAGTATTTGATCATCAATGGTATTGGTGTCAATAATTATTTTCCCGAAAACAGCGTCAACGAATTCAATTTTTTCGTTCTTGGGAACTTTTAATCTGATAACAAAGTCGTTACCTGATTTAATCATTTTATCCACTTCTTCCTTACTTAATTTACCACATTTTCCGTCGTACATTGGTGCTTGTCCATTTGCTTGCTGTTGCTGACGTAATTTTTTTAAGCGTTGAGGAGAGCAAAAACAATAATAAGCTTTCCCCTTGGCTAAAAGTTGAATGATATAATTTTGATAAAGTTTTAATCGTTCTGATTGAATATAGGGACCTAAATCTCCTTTTTGAGAAATTTCTTTTTGTTCGTTTAAAACCACCCCTTCGTCCGGTGAAATACCAATCCAATCTAACATCTCAATAATTTTTTTTGTAGTACCCGCCACTTCCCTTTTCTTATCGGTATCTTCAATACGCAATAAAAATTTTCCCTTGTTTTTTTTGGCGATTAGGTAGGCATAAAGTGCAGTTCTGATGCCTCCAATATGTAATTCTCCGGTGGGGGAAGGAGCAAATCTGGTGCGAACATTTTTTTTGACAATTACATTTTTTTTCATTTTAATTCTTTTATTTTCGGTAGTTAATTGAAATTATCAGACTGTTATTATAACTTAAAGTAACTTTTTTGGCGAATTTTTTTAACTTCCCTTCTCTTTTCCCGCTTTATTTACCAAAGAGGATAAATTAATACTTCCCTGCTTAAAAAACTAAAAAAATAACTTCTTTACTGAGAGCTGTTAATTGATGATAAGTTCTGCCCGGAATCTTTATTTTTTCAGGAGCTTTAATAATTTTAGTTTTATCACCTATGGTTATTTTCAGCTCTCCCTTAACTAAATAAATATTTTCCGTCGGATTTTCCTGATTATCGCCAACTGTTGAATTTTTAACACCATAGTAAATTTTAAAATTATTTGCTTGATAACTTTTAAAACCATTTTTATTTTTAATGAATTTTAGCTTCATTTTTAATAATAAAATAATTTAAATAAAACATATTTCTATTGAGAAAGCATTAGTTGTCTTTTGCGCTAAAACTTTTCCATAAAAATACCACCGTGGCATTCCAAATACGAAAAATTCTATTAGGCTGAATAACTAATCGCCATAACCATTCCAAACCTATACGACGCATCCAAACAGGAGCACGTTGCTTCTTTTTCGTCCAATAATCAAATGTCCCTCCCACTCCCATAGCTAATCTTAATTCAGGTAATTGATTTTTTATTTGAGCGATAAATTTTTCTTGTGCGGGCGCTCCCAAACCAATTAAAAGTACTTCCCTATCTTTTAAGAGTTGAATCATTGTGGCTGGATTTTTTTCTTTTGTTACCATTAATAAACGGTCTGTTTCTTCGATTGCTTTTTTTAAGTCCCCCACTGAACTCCAGCCATTTTTTTTTACCACTAAACCAATCTTTAAATTTTTTCTTTGCGATTTTGTTAAAATATATTTAGCCAAATCAGCTCCGGTGATTCTTTCTCCTATTTTTTTCCTTTTAAGCCAAGCAACGAGCTTAAGACCAAATCCATCCACTACTTTTAAATCAGCTTGATTAATAATTTTTCGATATTTTTTATCTTGTTGAGTTTTTAAAATTATTTCCGGATTAAGAGTAACGATAAATTTTCCCTTTTGAGTATTTAAGGCCCGATTAATAAATTTAAATATCGTTGCTTTGCGTTTTTCCTTTATGGTGATACCTAACAATTTCATTGTTAAATAATTACTATTGATTATTCATCTTTTACTTCCTCATCTTCTTTTTTATCTAAAATATCACCCACAAAAACACCGATAGCCGTAGCGACCGGAACAGCTAAGACAATACCCAAGACACCTCCTAATTTTGCTCCGATTAAAAGTGAAAGAATAATAATTACCGGGTTAAGTCCAACCGCTTTTTTCATAATTAGGGGCACTAAAATATAAGCTTCCATATTTTGAATAATCAAATAAGCTATCAATAACAATAAAGAAGTTAAGGGAGAAATAGAGAAAGCGATTAAGACAGCGGGAATTAATGCTAACGTTGGACCAATATATGGAATTATTTCCAAGAGTCCTCCCCAGAGAGCTAAAATTAAAGCGAAAGGAACATCCAATAATAAAAGTGCCAAATAATCAAGGAAAAAAACTGACAAAATTAAAAGTATTTGTCCAAATAGCCAGCGTCCCATTTTTTGTTGAATACGCTGAATTAAATTGGTGACATAAAAACGATGTTTTTGAGGAGTGAAGGATTCAATTAAATTATCTGTGCCATTCTTTTTTACCAACATATAGAAAGACAAGGAAATTACCACTACAATTTTCAAAAGACTTTTAAGGAAAACCAAGCTATTGGAAAAAATTTCAGAAATTGAATTAGTTAAGCCATTACTCAGGTTATTAATTAATTGTTGAACATTGTTAATATTATGACTTAGCGCTAGTTCTGAAACATTTTGAAAAAAGTCTTCCAAACTAATAAAGTACTGCGGTAAAAAATCTCCCAGTTGTTTAAATTCAGTAACAAGACGTGGCATAATTAAAAACAACAAGAAACCTAAAATTACAAAAAAGGCAAAAAATATTCCCAAAGTAGCTACTGGACGTGGTATTTTTTTCTTTTCTAATTTATCCACCAAGGGCAAAGCGGCACTAACTACCACTAAAGAAAAAAGCAACAACAAAAGAATGTCACGGATAAAAAATAAAAACCCGAGTAAAAGTAAAATAATAATAGTTTTCCAAATTGTTCCGGTGGAAACTTCTATCTTTTGCATAGCTTTAAATTAAATTTTTAAAATATTATTTAAAACGGTTTTATTTTTATGGGGACCAATGATGGCTAAGTTTAAACTTTTATTTTTTATTACTTTTTTAGCTACCCTTTGGATATCTTCGGCGCTTACCGAGTCAATTTTTTTAAATAACTCTTCCGGTGATTTAATCTTTTTTCGGTGCAGTTCTTGTCCACCAAAAAATGAACCCATTTCATCTGAAGATTCTAAACTCATTTGTGTTCTTCCTTTAACAAACTCTTTCACTTTTTTTAATTCTTTAAGGGTGATTTTTTTAACGGTGATTTTTTTAAATTCTTTCAATATCAGTGTAATGGTTTTTGATAGATTATTATGTTCTATTCCGGCATTGGCATAAAGATAACCGGTATCTGTATTCATTTCAGCACCGGCTCTTACGTAATAAGCCAGTCCTCGTTTTTCTCTAATTTCTGAAAAAAGACGAGAGCTCATTCCTCCACCTAAAATATTTCCCAATAAAGAAAGGGCGTGACGATCTGAGTTAAACATACTAAAAGCGCGAAACCCCATCAATAAATGAGTTTGATCAGTCTCTTTAAAATTAATTTTAACAGCCGGCCGTTTTTGATTTTCAACGACTCTTTTTTTACCAACTTTCTTTACGAAAGAATTTTTTTTATTGAATAGCTTAGTTATTTTTTTCAAGGCTGTTTCTTCATTAAATAATCCAGCCACTACCACCACCGTTGATTGCGGGGTATATTTATTTTTGAAATATTCAATAAAATTTTTCCGTTTAAACTTTTTAATGTTATTTTCAGTACCAATAATATCTCGTCCCGCTGGTTGATTGCCATATAGCAAATTTTCAAAAATATCCCAAAGATGGCGCATGGGAGTGTCTTTAATCATATTAATTTCTTGTAAAATAACCCCTCTTTCTTTTTCAATTTCTTTCGCTTTAAAAAGAGAATTAAGATAAATATCACTTACAACAGTTAAGGCTAAATCAAAATGATTAGCTGGAACTTTCATCCAATAGCCGGTTTCTTCTTTACCGGTAAAAGCATTATATTCCCCACCAACACTGTCCAGTAACTCCGCTATTTCTTCCGGTGTGGGATGTTGTTTGGTTCCTTTAAACATCATATGCTCCAAAAAGTGAGAAATACCATTGTTTTGTTTATTTTCATATTTTGAACCGGCCTCCACCAATATTTGAACGGTTATCGTTTGAGAATCTTTCATGGGAACTAAAACAACTCGTGTGCCGTTTTTTAAGATATGTTTTGAAAAATGCATGGTTAATTTTAATGGTTTATTCAGTTAAATTAAAAGTTAATTATTTTCTATAAATTTAATTAATAATCTGACCGGAACGCCGGTAGCTCCTTTTTCTAATCTTTGATCATCAATGGCTGTCATAGTGGGGGCAATATCAAAATGAATCCAAGGATATTTTTTAGCGAATTGATAAAGAAAAGCGGCCGCTGTGTTACATCCTCCCCATCTATATTTTCCGGTATTGCTAACATCTCCGAAAGTTCCTTTAATTTCATTCTCAAATTCTTCCCACAAAGGCATTGGCCAAACATAATCGCCTGATTTTTCTCCTAATTCTTTTAATAAAGAGTGATATTTTTCATAGGAGGTATAAATGGCTGTGGCTCTCTGGCCTAGAGCCACTAAAGATGCTCCGGTTAAAGTGGCTACATCAATTACTAATTGTGGCTGATATTTTTTTGCATAAGTTAAGGCGTCGGCTAAAATTATTCGTCCCTCGGCGTCAGTATGTCCCACCTCAATGGTTTTACCGGAAAGAGTTTTGATTATATCACCTAAACGGTAGCTTTTACCTCCGGGCATATTTTCCACCGCGGGAATTAAAACAATAATATTTTTCTTTAATTTCAATTTTTCCGCTAATAAGACAGTTTCTAAAACTGCCGCTCCCCCAGCCATATCCATATGCATGTCCTTCATTGCCTCTGCCGGCTTTAAATTAATACCTCCACTGTCGTAAGTAACCGCCTTACCCACTAGAACCACCGGTTTACTTTGTCTATTTTTAGCACCCCAATATTTTAAAATGATAAATTGACTTGGTTCGCGAGAACCTTGCCCTACACTTAAAACCGCTTTCATACCAATTTTTCTCATTGTTCGTTCATCTAAAACACTAAGTTTTATTTTTGTCTTTTTTATGGCTTTGCGAATAGTTTGTAATAAAATTTTGGGCGTCATATCACTACCGGGAGTATTGACCAAATCTCGACAATGATTAACTTTTTCCGCAATAATTATTCCTTTTTTAAAAGCTTGCTTGATGTCGGTATTTATTTTACCAATAATATTCAGCTCTTGTATTTCCTCCCATCCGTTTGCCGGCTTTTTTTTATAACGATTGAATTGGTAGTTAGCCATTTGAAGATTAGTTATTAAAGTCTCGGCTATTTCTTTTTGAGTTAAATTTATTTTAGGGAAAGTAAAGTCAAAAAATTTTAAGGCTATTTTTTTAGCACCATTATTTTTTGATAACTGAATAATTTTTCTCACCAAAAGAAAAAATTTACGATGATCAATCGTTTTTTTATTTTTTAATCCCAAAACAAGCTCTTTTCTCCCATTGGTTTCTGTCAAAAAAACATCTTTGGCTTGCTGTTTGATGGTAACCAGCACGACATCCTTTTGAGGGGTATATTTATTCTTGAAAATAAGTTTCATTTTATATTTAATTTAAAGAAAAATAAATAAATTAAATCATTTAGGTTCCTCAATAATAACAGTGATTAATCCAAAAATCAAATCACCCCCTTACTTACCGGGGACATTTTTTTGCCATTATTTTTCAATAAATTCAGCCTAACGGTAAAGGTAAATTTTCAGCCAGAAACAATAAGAAAAGAAAAAAAGATAATTATCTATTTTTAATATGATACCTCAAACGAAAGATGAGATTAAGCTGATAAATTTGAAAAATAATTATTTTAAATAAAGCATAAAATTTATAAAACCACTGACTTAATTAGCAATTTTATTTAAATTTTAATAGGTGAAGGTGAAAATGAGTGGGGATACTTGCAACAGAAGGTAAATCTTCCAATAGGCAATCATATTTATAACGTATTTCCTTTTTTATTTTTTTTAATTCCGCTAGCTCTTT
>CAYMNT010000002.1:0-2444 GCA_964391875.1 uncultured Bdellovibrionales bacterium | reverse complement strand
AATGATTATATTCATTAATTACTCTGTCTTCCCAATCAGCAAAATGGTCTTTGCCATTACCTGAATATTTTTCAGTATATTCATCATACGCTTTTTGAGTTTCGGGACTACGTAGTGTTTCATGCATTATTTTTAAATTTTATTTTTTATTAAAAAAATACTGATAAATGATAAGGTTATAGGTCAAAGCGAAAACTAATTTCACAATAGACTTATAACATTCCCATTTCCTTCATTTGAATATAAATATCATTTTCTTTTAAGGTTGGGCCTCCAATTTCAGCAATTTCTTCATATGAATAGCCATTATTTTTTAAAGGAGTTACAATGCCTCTCTTAATGTGTGGAACATAGACTAACATTATTTCACCTGTGCCTTTGAAAATCCATTCATTGGGTGTTGCTCCCAATATAAAAATCTGTCCCTTGTTTATTTTTTTATTGATTATTCCATTGGTTAATTTAATATTACCCTTAGTTACGATGACAATAAAAAATCTATCATCAAAAGTCTCCAACATCCTTTGACCATTTTTTAAAGTAATTTTATCCAAAGCAAAATCTAGTGTCGCCACCAGGCAAGCATGTTCAGAATTTATCGGGGTTTCCTTATTTGTTCGGTAGGCTTTAAATTTCGGCTTAATTGACTTCGGCTTAATTGCATAGGGATAAATTGAAGCAAAAAAATCTTTAATTTGTAAAGGTCTATTTGGATCATTTCTTCCCCAGTCTCCTCCTCTGATTGTTAAGTTTGAATTTTTTTGAGGCTCTAATATTGTTCCCTTTAATAAAGAATGCACCATTCCGGCATGAATTAAATATGTCTCACCGGCCTTAAATTTTACATAATTAAAATATTTTGCCATTTCTTTTATTGTTTTGGCAGTTTCCATAATATGAGCAAGTTTTCCTCTTCCTTTAACTGTTTGTAAAATTTTCTCCCCTTTTTTTGTTAATCCATAAAGCATTTCCCCTTCAGATAGGGTGTACCACGCTTCTGTTTTATTTTTATAATGAGTTTGCACTGATAAATATTCTTGACTGGATAAAACTTTTAGTAATAAAGGAAACTCACCCTTAGGATTAACTGCTTTTCCAAAAACAGATTTTGTGTTATGAATTTCATCTTTCAAAAGGTTGCCATTTGTAAAACGACTAAGTCCATCTGGATGAGTAGAGACTAAAAAAATTTCTCCGATAACTTTATCTCCAAATGCTCCTTTTTTTTTATTAACAAAATTAACCACTTCTGAAGTATTCCCCCAAACTTTTTCTTGATAAATATCGGGGTTGTTAAAATCTATTTCAATTATATCTTTCATAATTTTAGCAATTATTTATATTTTCCAGGTATCAGTAGCCCAGAATAGATGATTATTAAAATGCGATGAACGCTCATGACTGTTCAGTTGCTATCATAATTTTAGTAATTACTTATATTTTTCCAAGTATCAACAATCCAAAATAGATAATTATTAAAATGTAGCGAACGGTTACAACCGTTCAGTTGCTTATCAAAATGTAGCGAACGGTTACAACCGTTCAGTTGCGTCTAAAATAGATTATAACCAGGAACAGATTAATTTTCAAATATTTTTTCCATTAATTTAAATTCCTTTTTAATACAATCAATTTCTGCTTTTATTCCCAGGGGTAAAATCCACTGCGGATCAGTATGCCCAAAATCCATATTTGTTATAATTGGAAGAGTTGAATTTTTAAATTCTACATTAACTATATCAAGAATGTTTTTATTTAACTTTTTCTTCTCTTCTTCTGAATAATCTCTTGGTCTTCCGATAAGTAAGGCTGAGATTTTATCAAAAATTCCTTGCATTCCATAGTTTCTTAACATCAATTTAACTTGATTTACAGTTGGTTTATCTTCTGATGTTTCCAAGAAAAGGATTTTATTATTCCAAAAATCATCAGCTGGCCAAAATTTAGTGCTTTTCATAAGTTCAAGAACTTCAATACATCCTCCAAAAAGTTGACCTTGTATCGTTGAAGCTCCTTGTAAAATATTCCAACCGGTGTTTTTTGATATCGATTTTACTTTTCCTCTGTTTGATTTATCGCTCCAATCTGGATATCCCTCTGTATAAAAATCGTATGGTTTGTATTTATAATTTTCACTATTTTCAAATAGCAATGTTTTGATATGTTCTTGAAATTTTTTGCCCAATATGCCCCATTGAGAAAATCCCGCCATAATTAAAGGGCCGTGCAAAGTAACAAGTCCTAATTGATTAAGATATGTTAAAAGAGTAGTGGTATCAGAATATCCGATAATGATTTTTGGATTTTTACGAATTATATTCACATTAAGAAAAGGTAAAATTCTTACAGAATCATCACCGCCTATTGATACAAAAATTGCTTTAACTTTTTTATCATTAAAAGCATTATTTATATCTTTAGCTCTAAATTTTGGATTTTTATAA
>CAYMNT010000001.1:0-30390 GCA_964391875.1 uncultured Bdellovibrionales bacterium | reverse complement strand
TCAGAAAGGTAAATAAGTAAATTTAATAGTTAAACATTGTAATATGACGAAATATATTTTACAATCTGGGAACGTGAAAAATTATCCGGAGAAAATGAAGAAATATAACGAGGAAATTTTTCGTGATTTTACAGAAGACCACAAAAATAATATTGACAGAGATATAATCACCGTAAACAAAACAGTGAAAGTTTTGTTTTGTTTTTTCTCGCAAAAAAGGGAAGATTGGGAAACGAAGTACAAAGACTATAGCGATAAATTAAAAGGAGATGCTTTGGTTGATTTGAGATTGGAATTGGAAATTAAAATGGCCAGTCCCGATGAATTCGTAGCACAATGCCAATGGGCGGAGGTGATTATGATTGCCGGTGGAGATGACGACGTTTTGCAATACAGAATGTCAAAATTTGATGTGCCAAAAATTTGGGAAGGTAAAATTGTGACTGGTAGTTCGGCCGGGGCTGATTATTTAGTTAATTCATTTTGGACGCTTGATTGGCGGAAGGTTATGGATGGTAGTGGTATTTTGCCGATAAAGTTTATTCCTCATTATAGGTCTGCTGAATACGCCAAAGATGATCCACGAGGAGAGGTTGACTGGAAAAAAGCTTACGAAGAATTAGAAAATTATGGTGATAAAGACTTGCCAATTTACACCCTAAAGGAAGGGGATTTCGTGGTGATAGAGCAATAATAAAAATCTATCATAGACGCAACAGGACTGATATGTTATTCTTGAAAATAATTAAATCTGAAGGAAATATTGTTGATGAAACAAAGTTAATTTTTAGTTAAAGTGGAATTCATCTTACCATGTCGATTTTAATTCAAACAAAAAAACTTTCCAAAGTGTATGATAATGATGGCATTAAAACTGAAGCGGTGCGTCAGGTAACTTTTGATATTCAAAAAGGGGAGTTTGTTGCGATTATGGGTCCAAGTGGAAGTGGTAAGTCTACCTTAATGCAGGTGCTGGGATTTTTGGATAGATTTACCGGAGGAGCATATTATTTTAAAGGTAAAAATGTTAAAAATTTTTCTGACAATCAATTGGCAAAATTACGTAATCAAAAAATTGGTTTTGTTTTTCAAGCATTTAATTTATTACCAAAAACATCGGTTTATGAAAATGTGGAGTTACCTCTTTTATATGATCGGAGGAAAACAGAAAAGAAAGAGAACGATTTTAAAATAAGGCAAGCTTTATCGGCGGTAATGTTAAAAAATCGAATTAAGCATTATTCCAACCAATTATCCGGAGGGGAAAAACAACGAGTGGCCATTGCTCGCGCTTTGGTAAATAATCCGGATTTGATTTTTGCGGATGAACCAACCGGTAACTTGGATTCAAAGTCAGGGCTTCAAATTATCAAAATTTTACAAAATTTAAATAAACAAGGAAAAACGATTATTTTAGTGACTCATGAGACTTACACGGCTCAACATGCCGGACGGATTTTAAAGATGAAAGATGGAAAAATAATTCAAGACACGCAAGTAGTTAATCAAATGAATGCAGATAAAGAGCAAATTTTAAAAAAGTAAAATAATTTAATGTTAATCGGAGGTTTAAAAAAATTTACATTAATTGATTATCCAAAGCACCTAGCTTGCACGGTATTTACCGCCGGATGCAATTTTCGTTGTCCTTTTTGTCACAATCCGGAATTAGTAGTTATTGACAAAAATCAATATAAAGCTGAGGCGGAGAGAGATTTTTTTGATTTTTTAAAAACTCGTCAGGGAAAATTGGAAGGAGTGTGTATTACCGGAGGAGAACCGACTATACAAAAAGATATTTTAAAATTTATGACAAAAATCAAAAAAATGGGTTTTGAAGTAAAGTTAGATACCAACGGGACTAATCCGGAAGTGTTAAAAGAGGGATTTAAGCGAAAGATAATTGATTTTGTGGCTATGGATATTAAAAATTCATTGAAAAATTATGAACGAGCTTGTGGTATAAAAATTGATTTAGAAAAAATAAAAGAGAGTGTCGATTTAATTAAACAATCCGGGCAAGCTTATGAATTTCGTACCACGGTAGTACCGACGATTCATCAAAAAAAAGATTTTCAGGAGATTGGGAAGTGGTTGAGGGGAGTGAAAAAATATGTATTACAAGCTTATCAGGACGAAGGGAAAATACTGGATAATAATTTGAGAAAAAAGATAAAAAATGATACCATTAACTTAACAGAGATTAAATCAATTCTTGAGAAGAATATAAAACAAGTAGAAATTAGACAATAAATAGTTTTTAATTATTAATTTTAATAAAATGGGATTTTTTAGTTCACCCAAAAAAACCAAAATAACTTTTAACAAAGATAAACCCGGAGTAGTTAGCTTGCAATCGGGAGGTTATACCAAGCCGGTTGAGGTTGATTTGAATTCCGGATGGGAAGGACAAAGAAAAGCTTTAAAGGAGCTTAAACGAGCGGGCGTGAAAAACTTACCAGATGAAAATGATCGTAGGGGGAGAGAAAAATTTTTTAAGCAATTAAAAGAAGATACAGCAAGAGCTGATAAGTTTGGTAAAACATCCATTGATACTTTTGATAAGCTACCTGATTCAGGTTCATCGGCAGATGATTATGGCGTTGATAAGGTTGCTTAATAATGAAAATATATATTCAAGTAAAACCCGGGAGTAATCGCGATGAAGTGATTAAACTTGATTCAGGTGAATATAAAGTGTGGTTAAAAGCTCTCCCTCAACGAGGGAAAGCCAATTTGGCTTTAATAAAAATATTAGCTAAATATTTTAAGGTCAATCAACAACAGGTAAAAATTATTATCGGTAAGACTACCGGGAAAAAGTTAATAGAAATAAAATAAATTATTATGGTCAAACCAAAAAAGCTTGATCCGTTGTGGGGGCGAGTACTTTTTTGGTGTGTGATAAGTTTCTTATTGGGAGTGGCTTTAGCTTTGATAAATAATTTAAGCCTTAAAATTAGCTTAAAAGAATGGTTGAAAGTGGGAGGGTGGTTAATTTTAGTATTTATTTTTATTTTTCCGCGTAAAAATTTAATAGCAATTTTTTTAGTAGTCTTATTTTTTATGGGAGGAATAATAAGAACGGGAGATAAATTAAATCAATTAAAAAATATTTATCAAGGTAATTTTTACGGTTGGGTTAAAATTATTAATGATCCGGAGATTAAACATAACTATCAACAATTAAAAGTTAAACCAATCTCGCTGGATAAAAATAAGAAAAAAACATCTTCTAAAATAAAACGGAAAGCCTTAATTTTTTTACCGAATGGTTTACCTTATCATTACGGAAATAAATTGAAGATTTTTTGTTATTTAAAAAAACCAATCAATCGACATAAAAAATTTAATTATCAAAAATTTTTAGCTAAAGATAATCTTTATCAAATTTGCCAACATCCAAAAATAGAGCAAGTAATAACTAGCACTTCCATTCCAAACAATATATCAGTGAAAGAAAAATTTTGGAAAATGATTTTTTTGACTAAGAAAAGCTTGGAGGATAAGATTAATCAATTTTTTTATTTTCCTCAAAGTGCTTATTTGGCCGGTTTACTTTTAGGAGGAGATAATCGTTTACCGGAAGAGGTGGCGCAAAATTTTCGTTTAACGGGTACAACGCACACAGTAGCGGTCAGTGGTTACAATATCACTATTTTAGCTCAGGGATTAATGCTGTTGGGAATATGGTTTGGTCTTTGGCGAGGGCAAGCTTTTTATTTGGCTTTGGGGGGAATTATTTTTTTTATTTTAATAATTGGTTGGCCGGCTTCGGCGGTGCGAGCGGCGATTATGGGTGGATTATTACTTTGGGCCACTAAACGAGGAAGATTATCCGATGCTTTTAGAACATTGGTTTTGGTGGCTGGTATCATGGTGGCTTTTCAGCCGTTAATTTTATTTTACGATGCCGGCTTTCAACTTTCTTTTTTGGCTACCTTGGGGATTATCTTATTTTACACCCCACTGGCGGAGCATTGGAAAATAGAAAATGATTTCTTGGAATTAAAATCTATATTTTTAGTAACACTTTCCGCTCAAATCGGAGTATTGGGATTGTTACTTTATTCTTTTGAGAGTTTTTCTCCCATTTCCTTTTTAGCGAATTTACTTATCTTGCCTTTAATTCCGCTCATTATGTTAGGAGGGTTAATAGTGATGCTTATGGGATTCATCGTTCCTTTTTTAGCGGAAAGTTTGGCTTTGCCGGTTGATTTAATGCTACGGGGAGAATTAAAAATAATTGAATGGTTAGCACATACCCCTTTGAGTAGTTGGCCGGTGAAAAATTTTTCTAAAATTCACTTATTAATTTATTATAGTTTATTTACCGGAGTAGTGTTATGGTTACGTAACCAAGAAATATTTAAAAAAATAAGCAAGAAAAAAGTAGCTAATGATAATTAAATGATTAGTCAAAAAAAATTATTTTATTTGGTATTGATGCTCTTGCTTTGGTTTCTTAGCAATGAATTTTTGATTTGGCAAGACAGTAAACGGGCGGAATTGGAAGTATTTTTTTTAGATATTGGACAAGGAGATGCGATTTTAATCAGTTATCAACGACAATATCAAATTTTAATTGATGGTGGTCCCAGTCCCGATAAATTGGTGCAACAATTAGACAGGGCTATGCCTTTGGGTGATAAGACAATTGAATTGGTAATTTTGACTCATCCCGACCTGGATCATGCCACCGGTTTAATCGGAGCATTAAACAATTATCAAGTAAAACTTTTTTTAGATAATGGTCAAATTTCTGATCAAAAAGCTTTGGCTGTCATTCAACAATTAATTGTCAATCAACAAATAGAAAGAAAAATTATTTTAGCGGGAAGTGAAATTGAAATTGATAATAAATTAAAACTAAAAAGTTTTAATCCCTTAAAAATAATTCCTGCCGGTCGTGAGCGTAATGATCAATCAGTGGTTTTAAGGATGGATTATCAAAATAATTCCTTTTTATTTACCGGAGATGCGGAGAAGCCAGCGGAAAGAATGATGATAAAAAAAGGCTTTAACTTAAAAGCGGATTGGTTGAAGGTGGGTCATCATGGTTCAAAAAGTTCCAGTTCAGCTGAATTTCTAAAAAGAGTGACTCCTCGGTATGCGATTATCTCCGTTGGTAAAGAAAATCGTTATGGACATCCTACCGAAGAAGTTTTAATGAGATTAAAAAAAATCAAAACAAAAATTCTTAGAACGGATCAGCAAGGGACGATAAGAGTTAGTTGTCGAGAGAATCAAAAGTGTCTTTATGAATAATAATTTATTTATAGTCAATCTGTTCAAGTTAAGAATAGTGGTTTATAATGGAAGTAATTAAATTTTATAATTAAAATGATGGGAGAAATAAATAATGGATTAAATGAGCATTCAATAAAAAGAGGAGGGTTAAACCAGCCTCAAAATAATCAAAGTCAGGCCGTAGAAAATTTAAAAAAGGAAGTAAAAAAAACAGATTAAGTCGGTTTTAAATAAACCTTTAACAGTAGAAAACATCAATGACTTTGGTGATGAGGCGATGACTGAGATGGGAGAAATATTAGATGATTTAGTGAAAAAGGGGGAGAAACTTTTTGAAGAAGATTTAAAATTTTTAAGAGAAGAGGATTCACCGCAAAAAGAACTAACTCAAACTATTAAAGAAGATTATATTCTAGATAGATTAAATTTAGGTGAAGTAAATAAAATTATAGATAGAATTGAAAAAAAACAACAACAAATTGAAACATTGGCTGAGATGTTAGAGGAAGATAAAGTAATTAAAAAAGTAAATAAGGTATTTGTGAAACCTGATTTTAAAAAAATAGAATCTGGAAGGGGAAAAAACAAGGAAAGAAAAGAAATAAAATATTTTCCACGGTTATTAACTTTGGTTTATATTTTAAATAATGATTTTAAATTAAAAATTGATGATGGAGAGGCAGTAGAAATAGAAAAAGGAAAAGTAACCGAAAAAATGGCCAGAAAGACTCCTTATTATAGATTAATCATTCCTGAGTTAGATAGAGTAATCTATGTTTGTAATGAAGAGAATAACATTACTTTTATTTTTTCTCTAGAAAAAGTAGAAAATGAATTGGAAAAATTAGATGGGATGAGTAAAAGTGAGAGGAGAGAAATGATAAAAGATAAGCCCGGGGTTGGAATAACAATGGCACAATCAGCTACTTGGCGAGAAAGAATGAAGAAGTATTTAACAGAAGAAATTCCCATAAAAGAAATAAGCGATGAAGAGTTAGTGATGGAAGGTGAATTGAAAAAAAGCAGAGAGTTTACTTTATCACCGGATGATTTAATTCGAGAGATAAGGCAATATTATTATCATGAAATAGAACAAGGAGTGAAAATAAAAAATTTTTCAGAATGGTATGCAAATACTATAAAAAAATATAATTTAAAAACTCGGTGGCCAATTGGACTGGATTTATTTTTAAGAAGGCGAGGACACTGGCCGAAAAAAGGAAAAAATATCTGGCGAAAAATCATTACCGGTAGAGAAAAAATAACATTTGAGGGACTGACAGAAAAGGTGAGAGAAGGATATAAAAAAATGAAAGAGGAGGGGGGCGAGATGCCAAAATCATTTAAGGCCATATATTCAATATTAAAAAAACGCTATGATATTAATAATGAATGGCCTAAACGGCCAAATATATCGGGTAAATATAGTGATTTTCGAGAATTTATTACCGGTAAAAAAAATATGGGGAAGGAAGAGTTTCTAAAAGTGCTAATAAAAGAATATGCCAAAAAAGATAAAAAATTATCTATTATGAAATGGTATGAAGAACTGAAAAAAGAAAATGATGACTTGCCTAATAATCCCGGGAGATATTTGTTTGATGGTTGGAAAAAAATTAAAAAAATAATAGAAGAGAGAATTAAGAAAGAGAAGTAAAAATAAAAATCAATAAAATAAGATGGCTTAATTGTTGAGATTTATCAAGGAAGATAAAAAATATGAATTATTAAGTAATGGAAAGGAAAAATAAATTTTATTTAATTTTACATCGAATTAGAAGCGCCTATAATGTGGGAGCAATGTTTCGGACAGCTGATGGTTTGGGAGTAGATAAAATATTTTTAACCGGTTTTACTCCGACACCATCAGCTAAAGAATATTTATTTCAGACTAAAGCGGAAAAAATGTTATCCAAGACCGCCTTGGGGGCAGATAAATATGTTAAATGGGAAAAATATCAAAATATTTCAGTGTTGATTAAAAAATTAAAAAAACAGCGGGTAAAAATTATAGCTTTAGAACAAGATGATAAAAGTATTGATTATAAAAAATTTAAATCAAAATTTCCACTGGCGTTATTGGTGGGGAATGAGCCACGAGGAATTGATAAACGCATTTTGAAAAAATGTGATGAAATAATTGAAATTCCCATGAAGGGAAAGAAAAAATCATTGAATGTAACGGTGGCTTTAGGAGTGGCTGGATATGAAATTATAAAAAAATAAAAAAATAAGTGAGCAAATAGAATTAACTTGTCCGAATTAATTTTATTTGTTAGAATTTAGAAACAGTCGTGTTTAAAAAAACTCCGTAAGGAGTTGTTTAATTATTTAAATTATTGGTGGGAGTTATTTTTTATAAAAATAATGACAGCCATATCAATATTATGAAGTTTGAAAAAGAATTTCCTTTAATTTCAACCAAAGTAAAAGGGGTGGATAAAAAGTTTGATTTAGCCAATTTGGCACAGCGAAGAGAATATTTTGAAGCTAAAGTGGGAGAAGAAATAGCTAAACTTAAAGATTTTTTTAAACAAGGGAAAACCTTTATTGTTTATCTGTTAGGAAAAAAAAATGCCGGTAAAGGAACCTATACCAAATTGTTGGCAGAAATTTTTGGACAAAAATATATTCGACATATTTCCGTGGGAGATATAGTACGAGCAGTTCATCAGGAACTTGAAACAAAAGAAGGGCGAGATGAAATTGAACAATATTTGGAAAAGAATTATCGAGGATATATAACAGTTAATGAAGGTATTGAGGCTATTCTGGGAAGGAGCCAGGATAAAGTGTCTGTGCCCAATGAATTAATGATGGCTTTGATCAAAAGAGAAATTGATAAATATGAACGGACCTCGCTTTTTATCGATGGTTTTCCTCGAACATTAAATCAAATTTCTTACGCTCTTTTTTTTAAAGAATTGATTGATTACAGAAAAGACCCAGATTTTTTTGCTACGATTGATATTCCGGAATCGGTAATTGATGCCAGAATGAAATCGCGGGTAGTTTGTCCCAGTTGTCAATCTCCGCGTAATTTAAAATTATTTACGACTAAGGGAGTTGGTTTTGATGATGAAAAAAATGAGTTTTACTTAAAGTGTGATAATACTGAGTGCGAGAAACCCGGATCACGGATGATAAAAAAAGAAGGAGATGATGCCGGGATTGAATCAATTAGGGATAGATTGCAAGGAGATGATGAAATAATCAATAAGGTTTTTAGTTTACAAGGAGTGCCAAAAATTCTTTTGCGTAACGCTATTCCGGTTGATCAAGCGGATGAGTTGGCGGATGATTATGAAATTACCCCGGAGTTTTATTATGAAAAAGACAATAAAACCGGTGAAATAAAAACATTGGAAAAACCTTGGATTATAGAGGATGATGAGGGGGTTAAAGTGCACAGTTTAATGCCTCATCCGGTGGTGGTTTCATTTATCAGACAATTAGTTAAAGTTTTGGATTTATAATAATAAAATAGTTTAAAATAAAAATTTATTTTTATTTTAAGGAAGAGTTTCCGGGGGAATGGTTGATTGCATTTAATTGAGTAAAATAAAATCTTCCCTAAGAGAATAAAAATAAATCTTTAATGATATAGCTTCACTCAATTAATTAAAATAAAGCAGGAGATTAAAAAAATAAAGAGGTGAATCACTAATTAATAAGCTAGATTGACAAAAGGCTATTTTGTTGTTAAAATTAGCTTGGTTTTTTCAATTAAATCAATAAAAATGTTTAGTATAGGCAAGAAAAACAAGGAAGAGTTGAAATTAAACAATAAAAACACTTATCAACAAGAAGAGAAGCAAAATTTATTTTTTGAATTGATTAAGGTGTTTTTTATTTCACTTTTAATCATTATGCCGATAAGGATTTTCATTTTCCAGCCTTTTTTTATTGATGGAAGCTCTATGGAACCTAATTTTCATGACGGAGAATATTTAATTATTAATGAATTGGGATATAAAAGCAAAGTAATGGCTTCCAATAAGGAGATAATGTCAGTTAAGCGTTTTAAAAAATTTAAAAGAGGGGATGTGGTGGTTTTTCATTATCCTTTAGACCCTAGACAATATTTTATTAAAAGAATTGTTGGTTTGCCGGGAGAAACTGTAGAAATTAAAAACGAAAAAATAAGAATTTATAATAATGATTATCCCACCGGATTTAATTTAGAAGAAGGTCGTTATTTGCCAAAAGAAAATAAAACGTTAGGAGCCATTAAATTTAACTTGAAGAAGGATGAATTTGTGGTTTTAGGTGATAACAGAATGCATAGCAGTGATTCTCGTAGTTGGGGTAAATTAAAAGGAAAGTTTATTGTGGGGAAAGTTTTGTTACGTGCTTGGCCGATATCAGAAGCTAAAATTTTTTAATAAAGGTACTTTATAAGTTAATTATAATTGTTGATTAATAACCAATTTTATGCCCAGAAAAAAAAGTATTCGGAAAAAAAGGAAAACAATCAAAAGAGGTCAACGAAAAGCAAGCGCTAAAACCGCTAAAACAACCAGGAAACCAAGAAGAACTGCTCGTCAAATAAAAACGGTGCGTGGAATGCGCGATATTTTGCCGAGTGAACAACCTTATTGGCAACGAGTACGTCGAGTAGTGGATAAGGTGGCTACTGATTATGATTATGGAAGAATTGATTTTCCCGTAGTTGAATTTCACGAACTTTTTGAAAGAACTACTGGGATGAGTACGGATATTCTGGAAAAAGAAATGTTTAAATTTAAAACCAAAGGAAGAGATTTGGTAGCGCTTCGTCCGGAAGGAACTCCGTCGGTGATGAGGGCTTATTTGCAAGATGGTATGCAATCTTATCCCAAGCCGGTAAAACTTTTTTACATCGGTAAAATGTATCGTTATGATCGTCCTCAAAAGGATCGTTGGAGAGAGTTTTCTCAATTTGGTTTTGAAGCGATTGGAGAGCAAGACCCAATTTTAGATGCACAATTAATTCAATTGGCTTTAAGAATTTTTCATTTATTAAAAATTAAAAATGTTACTTTACAGATTAACAGTATTGGCTGTAAAGAATGTCGTCCCAATTATACCAAATTATTAATTAATTATTTAAAAAACCGAAGAAGAAGTTTGTGCATGGATTGCAAAAAGAGATTGACGAAGAATCCATTGCGAGTTTTGGATTGTAAAGAAGAAAAATGTCGTCGGGTGGTTCGTCAGGCGCCACAAACAATTGACCATCTTTGTAAAGATTGTAAAGATCATTTCACTCAATTATTAGAATGTTTGGATGAGATAGAAGTTGTTTATCAACTTAATCCATCTTTAGTGAGAGGGTTGGATTATTACACTAAAACGGTTTTTGAATTTTGGGCCAAGGGAGAAGATGAGGATGATGATGGTTCCCAAGTCGCCTTAGGAGGAGGAGGGCGCTATGATCACTTGGCTAAAATTCTTAAGGGGCCGGATACACCGGCTGTGGGTTTTGCCGTTGGAATGGATAGGCTGGTAAATAGAATAAAAGAACAAAAAAATTCAGGTTACCAACCGCCACGACCCAAGGTTTATCTGGCTCAATTGGGTGATTTGGCGAAAAGGAAAAGTCTTAAAATATTTGATGAATTGGAGCGTTCGGGAGTAATGGTGGCGGAAAGTTTTGGAAAGGGAGGATTAAAAGGTCAATTAAGGCAAGCGGATAAAATGAAAACCCCTTTAGTGCTCATTATTGGTCAGCGAGAAGCCTTAGATGAAACAATTATTTTGAAAGATATGACCAGTGGATCGCAGGAAGTGTTGCCTTTTGAGAAAGCTATTCCGGAAATAAAGAAACGGGTTAAACGATTAATTAAGAAAAAATATTTTAAATAAATTAATATGGAAGAGTGTATTTTCTGTAAGATTATTAAGAAAGAAATTAAAGCAAAATTTGAATATGAAGATGAATTAGTGGTGGCTTTTCCGGACTTAAAACCTTTGGCTCCTGTTCATTTATTGATTATTCCCAAAAAACATATAGCCAGTATCAATGATTTACCGGATGGAGTTAAAGGAGATGAATTGATTGGACATTTAATTAATGTGGCTAAGAAGTTGGCGCAAAAAAAAGGTATAGCTCAACAAGGATATAAATTGCTTTTTAGGGTTGGTCGTCATGGTGGACAAGAGATTAAACATATTCATTTGCATTTAATTGGCGGAGCCGAACTAAGTGAAAATATTGCTCCAAGGGAAATTGAGACAAATTAGTTTTTAAATAATAATTTCTAGAAAGGTGGTACTATTATGGTAGAAGTAAAACAGAAAGATAAAGAAACGTCGGAAGGTGTATTTCGAAGGTTTGTTAGAAGTGTTCAACAAAGCGGAGTTTTGCCTATGGCGCGAAAGAGAAGATTCTTTAATAAGAAAAAAAGTAAGCGCAAATTGCACGAAGATGCAAAATATCGAGCAAAAATGAAGGTAGAAGTGGATAAGTTAAAAAGAATGGGAATTTTTGAAGAGGACAAAATGAAAGATTTGAAGCGTAAAATTAAAGAATAACAACCAGCAATTAATAAAAATAAGGCAAATGAAATGATTGCATACGGGGACTGGCTATGAAGCAGATTTTTTAATTAATTTTATTAAAAGATATGAAGCTCACAGAACAAATTATGATTGATTTTAAGCAAGCTTTTAAAGATAAAAAAGAACCCGCTAAGGGCACGCTTTCAATTTTAAAGGCTGAAATAAAAAATCAAGAAATTGAACTTAAGAAAAGAGAAGGAGGTTTGAAAGATGAAGAAGTAATGGCAATAATTAGAAAGATGATTAAACAACGAAAAGATTCGGTGGAGCAATTCAAACAAGGAGGTAGAAGTGAGTTGGTTAAAAAAGAAGAGGCGGAAATTAAAGTATTGGAAAAATACTTACCGCGTCAAATGAGCGAGGAAACAATCAGAAAAGTGGTCAATAAGGTGATTGATGATTTTGCGGTGAAAAATATGTCAGCCATAGGACAAATAATGGGAAAAGTTATGGGAGAATTAAAAGGGGAAGTGGATGGGAATGAAGTAAGGAAAATGGTGGAAAGTAGCTTAAAGGACAGGCTAAATAAAAATGAATAAAATTAAATATTAAAATAAATATGTTTACAAATTTTAAAAAAATAGCCAAAAGTTTTTCGGACGCTTTAAAGGGATTAAAATATATTATTCGCAAAGAGCGAAATTTTAAAATAGAAGTGTTTGTTTCATTGGTGGTTTTAATTTTGATGATATTTTTTAGTGTAGCCAAATGGGAGGCAGTAATATTAATATTATTAATTTCCTTAGTGCTTATTTTGGAGACGCTTAATACCACCTTAGAAAGATTGGTTAATTTATTGAAACCGAGAGTTCATCCTCAGGCCAGAATACTTAAGGACTTAATGGCCGGAGCAGTTTTTCTGGCGGCTTTAGCTTCGGTGATAACCGGGATAATTATTTTTTGGCCTTATATTTTCGAGTAAAATAATTGAATTATGATTAATCGGTTTTTCCTTGAAATGTAACGATTCAATAATGTTCGTATGTTTCATTATTTAGCCAATTAAAATTAGTGATAATTAACTAGAAAGAGAGGTAAAAAAATGAAAATAAACAAAAAAGGTTTCAGTTTAATTGAACTTTTAATAGTGGTTGTAATTATTGGTATTTTATTATCGATTATTTTAATTTCACGGAAGATTGCGATAGAGAAAGAGCGGACCGCTTTGGTTAAAAGTGTTGTGGTTAGAGTAATCCCTGAATTAATGGTTTGTGCCGAGAATGGCGGAGAAGCTACCGATAAAGTTCCAGTGGCTGGAGGGCAAATATGTTGTGAAGATATTACTTGCGCAACCCATCAAGACGGATTTACTGAAACTTGGCCAAGCTTGCCTTCCGGGTGGAGTTATAAAAAACCAACCGGATCATTGGCAGAAAACAATTATCAGTTTTTTGTTTCTAATAAAACTGAAAATATTACATGTAACTTAGCCACCAGGGAGTGTACTAATCTTTAGATTTCTTATTTAACCCAATGTTTTACAATAAATAAAATTTGGGTTAGAATAACAGCAGTATAAGTAATAAATTAATAAAATAAAAACTATGGTTACAGGACTTATTATTTTAGGAGGAATTATCCTTCTGGCCGGATTTTTTGTAGCACTCTACAATGGATTAATTAAATTACGCAACCGAGTAGATGAAGCTTGGAGTGATATAGATGTTCAACTTAAACGTCGACACGACCTTATTCCTAATTTGGTTTCTACGGTTAAAGGTTATGCCTCTCACGAAAAAGAAACTTTTAAGATGGTTACGGAAGCACGTACTCGAGCTATGAATGCCGGCAATCCAAAGGAAAAATTGGAAAGTGAAAATATGCTTTCCGGAGCGCTTAAATCTTTATTTGCCGTAGCGGAAAATTATCCAGAGTTGAAAGCTAATGAAAATTTTCTACAATTACAAAAAGATTTAACTGACACGGAGGATAAAATTCAAGCGGCTAGAAGATTTTATAATGGAAATGTGCGTGATTTCAATACTAAAATTCAGGTTTTTCCCAATAATTTGATAGCGGGAATGCTAAATTTTAAAAAGTATGACTTTTTTGAAGTAGATAATGAGGAGGAAAAAAATAATCCTAAAGTAGAATTTTGATTTAAATATCAATGGCCACTCTTTATACACATCAAGCCAATAATATTCGTCTCACTTGGATATACTTAATTGGTTTTTTAGTTTTTGTGATTGGGATAGGTTGGATTTTTGCTCAAGTTTTAGGTAATTCATTTATTCTTTATGGGGCAATAATTTTTGCCATAATAATGAATTTTATCTCCTATTGGTGGAGTGATAAAATAGTATTAAAAATTTCCGGTGCTAAAGAAGTGAAACGAGAAAATGCACGAGATATCTATAATCTAGTGGAGAATCTTTGTATTACTGCCGGATTACCGGTGCCGAAAATATATGTTATTCCAGACCAAGCGCCTAATGCTTTTGCCACCGGTCGTGATGCGAAACATGCGGTAGTGGCTATGACTACGGGTATTATTGAAAAATTAAATAAAACGGAACTGGAAGGAGTGGTGGCACATGAACTTTCTCATATTGGCAATAAAGATATTTTATTGGGAACGGTGATCACTGTATTGGTGGGATTTATAGCCCTATTGTCTGATTGGTTTATGCGTTGGAGTTTTTGGGGCGGAAGGGATAATGATAATGAAAATAGCGGACAATTTGGTTTAATTTTAATGGTGCTAGCCATTGTTTTGGCTGTTTTATCACCGGTGGTGGCTTCATTGATGCAGTTGGCTATTTCTCGTAAGCGTGAATTTTTAGCTGATTCCAGTGGAGCGCTTTTAACTCGTTATCCGGAAGGACTGGCACGAGCTTTGGAGAAAATTTCTGCTGATCATCATTCATTGAGTACGGCTAATAAAGCTACGGCTCATATGTTTATTATTAATCCGCTTAAAGGAAAGAGGGGAAAAGGAATGGCTAAATTTTTTATGACTCATCCGCCCATAGAAGAAAGAGTAAGAAGATTAAGAGAGATGGATTTATAATTTAAAAAATTAAAGTATCTCGGATTAATTTTATAGCCGGTGAGATGTTTAAGAATTAAGAGATAATCAAAAATTTAAGAAATAAATTAATTAAAATGTCTAAAATTTCGCAAAAAGTAGAAAAAGTTATTCAACAAGCCGACTTTTTGGATGAAGTCGATAGAAAATTTCTAGTTAAATTTATGGCTACTCAAAAAGATGAAGCCAAAGAAGCTTTTCTCAGGGAGACGGAAAATTCACCGGGAGCTTTAAAGGTGATGGCTAATTTTATTCGTTTGAGATTTTTTAACGGGATAGCTTCAGTAAAAAAATATGGAGCCCATTTAATAAAAGAAAAGTCCAAAAGACTAAAAAATAATAATTAATAATTTTCAATGAGTAATTTTAACAAAATTCCAACGCAAGATAGAAAAGAATTGTCATTTGGAGAAAAAATAAAAAAATATGGTGATAAATTAGTCGCTTTAGCGGAGGTTTTAGGAGTATTAGTTTTTCCGGCAGAGGCCAATGCTCAGACATTTATTGGTCCGGATGCTCAGGTGGGTTCGGTGTATAATTCAGGAGGAACGGTAGTGATAAGTGACTATGTTGAAGATGGTGTTTCTCAGTTAGGAAAGAAAACTGAAGCCGGAGGGATGGTTTTTACTCCGGAAGAGATTGAAGCTTTAAGAATACTTAATGATAAAACTATTCCAAAAATGAAAGCTAAGGAGGAACCTAAGGAGCAAGAAATAGGAGCTATTGATTTAATGAGAGAGAACGAAACTCCAGAGGAGACCGCCGTAAGAGAGTTTATTGAGGCGCTTGATCCAAATTCAAAAACAAATAAGGCAGAAAAGTCTGAATCACCAGATGGAAAAATATATTTAGATTCAATTAACCTTAACGAAACACCAAAAAAAGATAAATAAATCGTTAGATTTATTGGTATGGTTTACGGTTTTTTAAAAAAGGGGTAAAACTATTTATTAAAATCCAATTTCCATAGAGGCCTCAATAGAGAGTGAGGTTCGGTAGATTAATTAGATGTCATGGTAAGACAAATTCATTTAAAATAATTGATAGTTTTTTAATTTTAATAATTTCTTGTAAACGATAACGGGTATTTTTAGGAATAAGATAAATAATAAAATAAAATTTAGAAGGGAGGTTGTAATATGAAAGAAGAAAATAACGAGAAAAAACAATCTGTTGAGTCAGCGGAAAAAGTAACCAAGCCGGCGGTTAGTTCCATTGAAGAAGATAAAGGAATTACTTATTTGGCTTACATCGGATTGTTATTTTTGGTGCCGTTGCTGGCTAAAAAGGAAAGCGAATTTGCTCAATTTCACGCTAAACAAGGATTAGTTTTAACCGTGGCCTGGTTTATTAGCGCCTTTCTTATTCCGGTGTTTATGTTTAGATTAAGATTTTTATTGGATGTTGTTATTTTAGTTTTCTTTATTATGGGATTGATTAATGTAAGCAAAGGAGAAAAAATAGCCTTACCGATTGTGGGTGATATTGCTGAAAAAATCAACCTTTAAAATTAAGATTGAATGTAAATTATGAATCGGAATAAATCAGTTTGCTAAAATAATTTTTTTCCGGTTCATGATTTTTAAGTTTAATCATTAAAAAAATTTATGGCAGATACAGAGGTATATAAACCAACTTCAGAGAAATCATCAAAAACTGGAAAAAATAAGGCTGAGCGATGGAAGAAAGGAAAAGAAGGGTCGATTATTTCAAATAAAGAAATTAAATTATTATCGGAAGCAATAGAAGAGATAAAAAATAAGCCTTTAGAGAAAGAATACTTTCAAGCGGTTATAATTCGGCAGGAAGGGATAAGAATTATAAGAAAGCTTTTTAATGAGAGAAAAATAAGTGAAGTTGATCAAGAAAAATTAAACAAGGTGCAGAATAGTTTTTTTGATTTTGCCACTAGAAAATTAACTAATAAATTATCCAGTAAGCAAATAGAGAAAATAACTAATGTAGTGATTAGAGCGGAGCAAGTAGCATATCAAGAAGAAATGATACGGGCAAAAGATTTATCGGAATTTAAAACGATTATTAATGAATATGGTGCAATAAAAGGAAGTCGGCAGATATTTAAAGTGGCTGAGTTAAAAATTATCATTGATCAAATAGCAAATAATAAAAAGGGAGCAAATACGGCCACTTCCGCTCTTGGTTTTCGTAAAAGCTTATTAAGTATTTTGAAAAATAAGCACCGGGAAAGAAAAATTTAAAAAAATTAAAGATAACTAATCATTAAATTATTATCAAAAATATTATGAGCAAAAATCCCGATATTGAATTTGAAATATTAGGTGAGACGGAGAAAATAAAAGACAATAATCAAGTATGGAAAGAATTGGATAAAAAGTTAGAAGAAAGAGAACTTTTTATCATTACAGATAAAGAAGGTGAGTTGTTGTCTAATTTGGTCATTAATATGAATGATAAGGAAAAAGTAATTTACAATAAAGCGAGGAATTTATTGGAGGGAAATGAGAGGGGAGAGGAAAGAGGGAAAAATAATAATCAAGAAACTGAAAGTAATGAATTAATAGAAGCCAAAAGAATAAGAAAGATTTCAAAAATAGCCAAGAGGCTGTTTCAATTTGAGTATCAAACGAAAATTAAGCGAGCAACTACTTTTGATAAATTAAGAACAGCAGTGGATGAATTTGGAGCGATAGAAACTAAAAAAGAAAAATATGATAAAAAAAGATTAAAGGGGTTGATTGATTTAGTTGAGGGAGGGGGAATAAATAATTTAGAATTGGCACCGGAAGATTTATATTTTAGGAAGAGTCTAGAAAAATTATCTAACAAGCAGGAAGAGAAAAGATATCAACAAGCAAGTTAGTAAAATAAAATTAAAATGAAAAACAGAACGAAAATAGTGGCGACCATTGGACCGGCTTCAATAACTCAACAAGTTTTATCGGAAATGATGAAAAACGGGTTGGATGTTTGTCGCTTAAATTTTTCTCATGGTAATGAAGAGGGAAATCGGCGAGCCATAAAAAATATTCGCACGGTGGCGACAAAAAATAAAAGAGATATTGGAATTATGGCGGATATTCAAGGACCGAGAATCAGGGTGGTCAATGAGAGAGCCTTAGAGGTAAGGGCGGGAGAAAAAATTTACTTAACGGATAAGAGTGGTCCCGATAAAAAGAGTTATCGGAAAAAATTAGTTTTAGATTGGAATGAGTTTTATTATTGGGTTCATCCGGGAGATATAATTTATATTGAAGATGGGCTTATTCAATTAAAAATAGTTAAAAATCATCGTTATGGTTGTGTAGCTAAAGTATTGGTGGCGGGGATTATTAAACAACATAAAGGGGTTAATATTCCTGCGATTTCCGCTCATCTGGGTTTTTTAACGGAAAAAGATTTAGCTGATTTAAAATTTATATTGGCTCACAAAGTTGATTTTATTGCGGTTTCTTTTGTTGCTTCAGCTAAAGATATTTTATCATTACGTACAATTATTCAACATTTTCAAGAGGAATTATTTGGGGAAGATCACCAAGTTGATATGCCCTGGATAATTTCAAAAATAGAGCGTCAGAAAGCCATAAAAAATATCAAAGAAATAATTAAAGTTTCAGACGGGATAATGGTGGCCCGGGGGGATTTAGCCATTGAAACACCTCAAGAAAAAGTAGCTATTTTGCAAAAAGATATTATTAAAAAATGTCTAAAAAACAAAAAGCCGGTGATTGTAGCTACGCAAATGATGGCTTCTATGGTTAGTTCAGCGCGACCAACGAGAGCGGAGATTTCAGATGTGACCAATGCGGTAATAGACGGTACGGATGCGGTAATGTTATCCAATGAAACAGCGGTTGGTCAATATCCCGAGGAAACAATAAAAATTATGGACAAAATTATTAAAGAAGTGGAGCTGTCTGTTTATAATGATCAAGCGTTGATTTCCCGTAATAAGTTTGCTAGGGTTCTAATGCGGTATCGGAGGGGTAGAAGAAGGACGCTTAAGGTGAGTAGTTTAGAAGAATTAAAATCATTTTCTTTTTTGCGACAAGAAAAAATAAAATTGATTTTAGTTGATAAAAATAAAGCTAATAAAAGAAAGGCCAGTTTAATTTGGGGAGCAGAATAATAATAAGACAAGAAAGGATCGGACTCTTTTTTATTAGTAAATTTAGCCAAAGAAAGAAAGTCACTGAGTTGATTATTTTAGTATTTGTTTAAAGAAGCTTTAAGTGCTGAATAAAATCTCTCGCCTTAATGGATTCCTGTCTATGCGGGAATGACAAAAAGGAGGAGAGGAAAAAGACGAAAAAAATTAAAGAATGTATATAAAGGAGAGGTCGCATAGTGGTCGAGTGCACCACCTTGGAAAGGTGGCATACTGTAAAAGGTATCGGGAGTTCGAATCTCCCCCTCTCCGCCAATTTTTATTTTTGAATAAAATTCTAACTTATTTTCGCGCGCAATTTTTTATTTTCCTTTTAAAAGGAAAAATTGTACCCCAGGGCATTTTCTCTTTTGACTTCGTCAAAATTAATCTTAGGAAGGAAATGGTTTTTGTGATATTATAAATATATAAAAATAAAATAAAATTTATGGAAAATTTAGACGACAAAGATTATCCAGGTGGTAATAAAATAATGATGATTAGTATTTTATTAATCATAATTGTATTAGTTGGTGGTGTTTTGTTTTTTATTTTTCATAACACACAAAACAGCGAACAAATAAAAAAGCCATTAAAACAACAAGATAATTTAAATTCATCAGTAAATGCGAATACGCTAGACATTGATGATGTTTGTAGTATTTCTCGTGAACCTATGATTGTTGTTTATTGTTATATTAATGCAGCTTTTGAACAACGCAATATTGATATATGTAAAAAAATTTCCAATGATCCCGAAGGGGCGTTTAAAGAAGAATGTGAAGATATGATAAATGAAAAAATGGCTCATGAAAAAAAAGATGCATCATTTTGTTTGAAATCAACAAATTTGAGAGAGTGTGTGGAAGATGTCGTAGAATTAACTGGTGATAAGAGTGTATGTAAATATTGGCCAGAAGGATTGGTAATTAGAACATGTGAAGAACGTGCAAAAATACAACAGGCAATTATTGCAAAGGATGTAAATATTTGTAACACTATAGAATTTTATCAAACTAAAAGTAAATGTTATGGAGAGTTAGGTGTCATAAAAAATGATCCTGCTCTTTGTGATCTTGCAGGGACATTTGACACAAGTCATAGCTATGATCAAGATAAGAGGGAATGTTATAGGAAATTGGCAATGTTAAATGTAAATCAAGAATATTGTCAACATGTATCTGCGGAAAGTAAAGAAGATTGCATAGAAGATGTAAATACAATTAAGGAAAATTTCAAACAATGTGTATCAGTGAAAGGTAAAAATGCGTGTTTATCAGTTGTTTCAGAAATTATTGATGATATTGAAGATTGCAGGACAGTTAATGATGAAACGCCATACTATATAGTTGCTACAAAAAATTGTTATTCTCAAGCATTAACTAAATGCAAGGAAATGTCATCTAGGGCATTACAAAATGAATGTAGTGCATTTGTACATAAAAAATATAATCACGAGTTAGAATTAAATGAAGAACTTGTTTTTTATAAAAAACAACTAGCGTTAAGTGATAATTTAGAACATATTAATATAACGTATGACCTTAAAAAGAATATTGGAAGAGAAGTAAAATCTATTGAAATGAATGATGATGAGAAAAATAACAGTACTCAACAAAAGAAAGAAGTGACTATGTTAAAATCAAAAATATCCTCAACTGTACCAGCAGTGATTATGTGTATGAATAATAATGGGTATATAATGAAACCAAAAGACGGGGGTGAAATTTGTCGTGGCAATTCTTCCGATGTGTGGCCAATAATTAATACCGAAGGAGGAAAATGGAATGATGGGTGCGAAATGAAAGTGAATCGTGTTGATGGTAACATTCGTGGATTTGAATATTGCGCTTCGTTATTAGATGGGAGTATCGCTCATTGTAATGAAAGGGGTTGTAAATTTGAATAGTGTATTTTGTTTAGTGTTTTACTGAGTTCAAAATAAGTTCGGATTTCAACAACAAGGTACCGCCCAAGTTTATTTTTGGAAAATTATATCATATCAAGAGGTTGGAATGCTTAACTTTGATGGATTAATCAGCTAAATAATCAGTTAAATAATCAGTTAAATTTACTGTTTTTCTGTGTAAAAATAGTTATCAGCGGAAAAAATATCGTAGTTTTATAATCCGGTAGGTCTAATTGATAACTATGGATATTTTTTAATGGATTAATTGCCTGGACAAATTTAATTAATCAGTTAGAATAACTTTATTAATTAATTTTTTAATAAAAAAAATGTTTAAAGAATTCAAAGAATTTGCCATGAAAGGTAATGTGATGGACATGGCAGTGGGTATCATCATCGGTGCCGCTTTTGGGAAGATTATTTCTTCTTTTGTGGCAGATGTTTTAATGCCTCCTATTGGTCTATTAATGGGAGGAGTAGACTTTACCGATTTAACGGTAGAACTTGGTAAGGCTACATTAAATTACGGAGTTTTTATTCAGACAGTGGTAGATTTTCTAATTGTTGCTTTTGCCATTTTTATGGTAGTCAAGGCACTAAACAAATTTAAAAAAGAAGAAGAAACTAAAGAGAAGAAACCATCAGAGGAAGTAACTCTTTTAAAGGAAATTAGAGATGAATTAAAAAGAAATCACCAATAATTTCTTTTTAATAAAAAGTTTGTTGAATTTTAATCGGTTTTTAAAATCGGCTTGTTGAGTTTGGTGAAATACTTAAGTTGAATAACTTAAGAAAATAATAGATTAATTGGGAAGAGATTAATTTTTGCCAAGAAAGAGGTTTTTTGGTAAAAAGAAATGGTTTTAAAGAGTAAGCAATAGAAGACCGGAGCAATTAAAGGCGATTGCTAAAAAACCAATTTATATTATTTCAATAAATGTCTGATGTTACCGAGCAAATAAAAGAGCGGATAAATGTGGCGGAGCTGTTGGGGGAATATTTGAGACTGGAAAAAGCCGGATCAAATTATAAAGCACTTTGTCCGTTTCATAACGAAAAAACACCTTCTTTTATGGTTAATCCGGAAAGGAATTTTTGGTATTGTTTTGGTTGTCAAAAGGGAGGAGATATTTTTACTTTTATTCAAGAGATGGAGGGAATAGAATTTAGGGAATCATTAGAGAGATTGGCGGAAAGAGCCGGCGTGGAATTACCAAAAATAAGTCCAGCATATAAAGAAAGAAAAAGCCAAAGACAGAAAATAACGGAAATTATAGAATTAGCCACTAAAGTTTATGAATATTATTTATTAAAACATAAACAAACAAAAGATATAAGAGAATATCTTCAGAAGCGTGGTATGGGAGAAGAAGTGATAAAAAAATTTCGCTTGGGCTATGCTCCAAACGCTTGGAGTTTTATTTTGGAATATTTAAAAAATAAGGGTTATCAAGTAAAGGATATTCTTGAAACCGGATTATTGGTGGAGAAAGAAGGGAAAAGTAAATATTATGATCGTTTTAGGGACAGAATAATGTTTCCGATTATAGATATAACGGGAAAAGTGGTGGGCTATTCGGCGCGTATAGCTCCCGGTGGCGACGAGCATAATGCTAAATACATTAACACTCCTCAAACAACGATTTATGATAAAAGCAGAGTGCTTTATGGACTTTATCAATCACGAGCAGAAGTACGAAAAAAAGGAGAGGTGATTGTTGTGGAAGGGAATGCGGATGTAATTTTATCTCATCAGGCGGGAGTGGAGAATGTGGTGGCCATTTCAGGGACAGCGCTCACGGCGGAGCAAGTTAAGGTTTTAAAACGTTATGCCGGTGAGGTTAAGCTTTGCTTGGATATGGATGAAGCGGGACAAAAAGCGACAGAGAAAAGTATTGAAGTTTGTCTTTCTTTGGGAATGAATGTGGAAATAATAACTTTACCGAGAAATATAAAAGATGTGGGAGAATTGGTTGAGAAGAAAGCGGAAGAATGGCGAGAAGTAGCTCAAAAATCACAGCCGGTGATGGAATATTATTTTGCTAAAATTTTCAAAAAGTATAATGTGGAAAATATTAAAGAACGCAAAGAAATAGCCAGTCAGCTACTTAACATCATTAGCCATATTGGTGATCCGATAGAAAAAAATTATTGGATTAAAAAATTAGCGATAAAAATAGCGGTGGAAGAAGATGTATTGACGGATGTTTTAGAAAAGATTAAACTTAATTCCGAAACCAAAGGTAATTTATCAGAAAAATCGGAAAATGATTTTCCGACTCAACAAGACAAACAACCGGAAAAAGAACAAAGAAAGACAAGGAAGGATATTTTAGAAGAACAACTTCTCGGATTGTTTATTTTATTTCCCAATGAGCTAAAGGCGAAAATAGCTGATTTTAAAACAGAAATACTTAGTCAGCCGAGCAAAATTATTTGGCAGTCAATAAAGGAAAACAACCAAGAGAAAGATGAAAATAAACTCAATCAATTAGCAGTTAAAGTTAAATATAGTTATGACGATAAGAGTGGGTTAAGTGAAAATAAAATCAATCCTTTAGAGGAATGGGAATTAACGGTGAATGAATTGAAAAAAGAAGTTAAAGTGGAAAAGGCTAAAAAAATAACTTTAGATATTAAACGGGCGGAAGAAGCGGGAGATGAAGAGGCGGCGGAAATTTTATTAGCGGAATTAAAGAAACTTAAAAAATAAATTAATCATCCTAATTAAAGTTAATTAGTTTAAAAAATATGGCCAAAAAGAAAAAAAGAACAACTAGAGCCAAAAAAGAAACCCAAAAAAATAAAAGGGGGAAACGAAAAACGAGGAAGAAAACGACCAAAAGAAAACCGACTACTCGGAAAAAAATCGCTACACGGAAAGTGAAAAAAAGAATAACTAAGAGAAGGCCAGTGAAAAAAAGAAAAAAAACAAGTCGTAGGCAACTGGCAAAGAAGAAAGTGGTCAAAAAAAGAAAAAATGTTTCGCGGAAAAAAGCAACCAGAAAGAGAGTGACACGGAAAACTAAACCCAAGCAAAAAGCAAAATCAACCAGAAGAAAAGTCAAAAAAACGGTTAGAAAGAGAACAAAAAAGGCAACCAGCAAGAGAGTAGTTAGAAAGGTAAATAAAAAAGCTAATCGGCACAAAATTAATAAAAGTCAAAAAAGAAATCAGGAGAAGAAAAAAGGAAAAAGTCAAAAAGCAAGAGTTAAAGAATTGGTGGAAAGAGGAAGACAGCGAGGTTTTGTTACGGAAGATGAAATTTTGCATGCCATGGGAAGTGTTGAAGAAAATATTGATGAATTGGAAAAATTATATGATCGTTTGGAAAAATTAGGTATTCGTTTATTGACGCTGGAAGAAGTAACAAAAAAAGAAATAGAAAATGAAACCGCTCGACGGGAAGCTAACCGAGAAAAACAGAAAAAAAAGAAAAAGAAAGAAGATAAAAAACAGGAAGTGTTGGCAAATTTAACTGATTCAGTGCAAATGTATTTGCGAGAAATTGGAAGAGTTAGTTTACTAACGGCGGAAGAAGAAGTGATGCTTGCTAAGCGTATTGAAAAAGGAGACCAAGCAGCCAGACAAAGATTAACAGAAGCTAATTTAAGGTTGGTAGTTTCCATTGCTAAAAAATATGTTGGTAGAAGTCGCAAGCTATCTTTTTTGGATTTAATTCAAGAGGGAAATATCGGACTTTTTCGAGCGGTGGAGAAATTTGATTATCGTCGAGGTTATAAATTTTCCACCTATGCCACATGGTGGATTCGTCAAGCGGTGACTAGGGCGATTGCTGATCAATCAAGAACTATTCGTATCCCGGTTCATATGGTGGAAACGATCAATAAATACGTTCAAGTTTTACGCCGTTTAGTTCAGGAATTGGGAAGGGAACCGTTACCGGAGGAAATTTCTTCTGAAATGAATTTGGATGTTGAAAAAGTAAGGCATATTATGAAAATTTCTCAGGAAACAGTTTCTTTGGAAGTTTCCGTTGGAGGGAGTAGTGATAGCGATAGTGTCTTGGCTGATTTTATTGAAGACACTGAGTCAGTGATGCCCAATCAAGAAGCGGCACGCACTTTGCTGAAAGAGCACTTAAAAGAGTCGTTACAATATCTAACACCACGAGAACAAAAAATATTACAAATTAGATTTGGTTTGGAAGACGGAGTACCTCATACTTTAGAAGAGGTTGGTCAAGAGTTTGGAGTGACCAGAGAGCGTATTCGTCAAATTGAAGCGAAGGCTCTGGAGAAAATAAGAGACCGGCAGGAAAGTAAAAAATTAAAGGATTATTAAAATATTTTTAAAAATTTATTACTGGTCATTAAAAAAATAAAAATCAAATGAATTTAAATTGGAAACAATTATTCAATAAAGTGGTAAACAATAAATTAATATTCAGCTTAATATTAATATTTTTGCTGGGCTTATTTTTAAAGGTGGGAAATATTCAAGCACAACAAAATGATAATATCTCGGTTTATAGTGTCAGAGTCTTTGCTTTTCACAGTAAAACTTGTCCCCATTGCAGAGCGGAAGATAAATTTCTTAAAAAAATAGCAAAAGATTTTCCCAATTTAGAAATACATCGAGTGGAACTGACTGAAGGGTTTAAGGCGCAAAGTCTTTTTTCTCAGGCCAGCGAACAATATGATAAAAGTAAATTTGTCGGTATCCCGGTGTTGATTATCGGTGATGAAATAATTGATGGTTTCGGTACGGAAAAAACTACCGGTAAATTAATTGAAAAAAAAATTAAAGAATGTTCTCAGGTAAAATGTCCGAGTAAGATGGATAAATTATTTGGTTTGACTCCTTTAGGGGATAACAAAATAATCATTAAAAAAGAACTTGCATCAACAGACAAGGTTATTGAAGAGAAAGGGGAGAAAAACAATAAATTAATGCTTTTTGGAAAAAGTATTAATTTAGAAAAAAAATCAATTATTTTTTTAGGGATAATATTGGGTTTGGCCGATGGAATTAATCCTTGTATGTTCTCGGTACTTATTTTCTTATTGACTTATTTATTGGCGGTGGGTTCCAGGAAAAAGGCCTTTAAATCAGGATTAATTTTTGTGTTAACCACTTTCGGGCTCTATTTTGTTTTTATGTTAGGGATTATAAAAATAACTGATATATTTAAAATTTCTAACGCCATACGTTATTTAGTGATAGCTTTTTCCTTTTTTGCCGGATTGATTATGTTGAAAGATTTTTTCTTTTATGGTCGTTGGTTTTCCCTTGAAATAGATGATCGTTTTAAAGGAAAAATTGAAAAATTAATTAAACGGGGAACTATTCCCAGTGCTTTTTTGTTGGCCTTATTTTCCGGTTTAGTGGAACTTCCTTGCACCGCCGGTATTCCTTTGGCTTATACGACTATTTTAACCAAGCGCGCTCTTCTTCCCTATGGGCCATTAATCTGGTATAATTTATTTTATACATTACCTTCGTTATTAATTGTGTTGGCGGTAGCTTTAGCTTGGAGCAAGGTGGAAAAAATTGAAGAGAAAAGATTAATTTTTAGAAAATGGATGCGTTTAATTGCCGGACTATTGCTTATTATCCTAGCTTTCAGTTTATTATTTAATTGGTTGTAGGAGTAAAAATATAAATTGGCTTTTTAGCAAAAAATGTTTATAATTACCTTAGGGAATAAAAAAAGTTTTCTTAGTTGAAAATTAATTAAAAATAAAAGTTTTAAAATTTTTTAAACGATAATATAATCATTAAAAAAAAGGTTGTGGGGATAAAAAATGAATATATTGTTATTCTAGATATTGGGACAATTACCGTGCGATCACTGGTAATTCAATTGGTAGATGACAATAATAAATTACGAATTATTGGAGTGGGCGAGGCTCAGTCTAAAGGGATGAGACGAGGAGCTATCGTTGATCTTGAAGAAGCCACCAAACCAATTCAAAAATCCTTGGAGGAGGCACAACTTAGCTCGGGGGTGGAAATAAATTCAGTCTATGTTTCCGTGGGAGGAATTCATTTAAATAGTATACCCACTAAAGGAGTGGTGGCCGTTGGGCGAGCGGATAGTGAGGTTTCAGCAGAAGATGTGCAAAGAGTAATGGGTGCGGCGGAGGCGGTTAATTTGCCGGCCAATTTTGAAATACTATATCTGGTACCTCAGGCTTTTAAATTAGATGACCAGGAAGGAATAAAAGATCCGGTGGGAATGAATGGGGTAAGACTGGAGATGGAAGCTTTGGCCATTTATACGGCCAGTAGTCATTTACGTAATTTAGAGAAATGTCTTGAAAGGCTTGATTTAGAAATTGATGGATTTATTGCAACACCTTTGGCAGCCGCTAAGGCAGTATTAAATAAAAGACAAAAAGAATTGGGTACGGTGATGATTGATTTGGGAGGAGGGACCACTTCTCTGGCGGTTTATGAGGAGCAAGAATTAATTCATTTGGCAATTTTGCCGGTTGGTTCAAATCATATTACCAACGATATTGCCATAGGATTACGCACCTCCATAGATGTGGCGGAAAAGGTGAAAATTAAATATGGTTCTGCTTTACCCAAAGAAATCAGCAAAAAAGACGAGATTAATTTAGCTAATTTTGATGAAGCAGAGGAAGGAATAGTCTCACGACATCACGTAGCGGAAATTATTGAAGCTCGTTTAGATGAAATTTTTAGCTTGGCTGAAAAGGAATTAAAAAAGATTAATCGGAGTGCTCTTTTGCCAGCCGGAGCAATTCTTTGTGGAGGGGGAGCTTGTTTAAATGGAGCAGTTGATTTAGCCAAAAAAAATATGCAATTACCGGCGCAAATGGGATTTCCAAAAGAACTAACGGGGTTAGTGGATAAAGTGGGTAGCCCCACTTTTGCCGTAGCGGTGGGAATGGCGCTTTGGGTGATGGAGGATGCGGAAGAAATAGCCAAGACAGCGGTTGTGAAACAAGGCGGTTTTTCCGGTAAAGTTAGTTCAATGAGAGACAGTGTTAAAACTGTGCGTCAATGGGTGGGGAGATTTTTACCTTAAATTTACTTGACTATTTCAATCATTCTGCTAAGATTAAAAACTTACTTCTTATCATTTATTCAAAAAATAATTTAAATCAATGGCGGAAATAAAACCAGACGTAGAAACTTTTGCTAAAATAAAAGTAGTAGGCGTGGGAGGATCAGGCTCTAACGCAGTTAGCCGAATGGTGGAATGTAAACTCAAGGGAATTGAGTTTGTAGCTATTAATACAGATGCTCAAGATTTGCATCACTGCAAAGCTAATGAAAAAATTCATGTGGGAAAAAATTTAACTAGAGGCTTGGGAGCGGGGATGAATCCGGAATTGGGACGTCAAGCGGCGGAAGAAAATAGGGACGAAATTCAGGAGGCATTAAAAGGCACCGATATGGTTTTTATCGTTTATGGAGCCGGAGGAGGAACGGGAAGTGGAGCCGGTCCGGTGGTGGCAGAAGCGGCTAAAGAAGCAGGAGCATTAACTGTGGGAGTAGTGACACGGCCGTTTTCCTTTGAAGGAAAACAACGTTCATCCATTGCCAATGAATCAATTGAAAATTTGAAAGATCGAGTAGATACATTAATCACCATTCAAAACGATAAATTACTTCAGATTATTGATAGAAACACCTCGTTGGTAAATGCCTTTGCTATTGTGGATGATGTTTTACGACAGGGAGTACAGGGAATTTCTGATTTAATCACTAAACCGGGTGTGGTCAATGTTGACTTTGCTGATGTGAGTGCGGTGATGCAAGATAGCGGAAGTGCTTTAATGGGTATCGGAGTAGCTTCCGGAGAAGATCGAGCTCGTCAAGCGGCAAAATCGGCTATCAATTCTCCTCTATTAGATGTTTCCATTGATGGAGCGAAGGGGGTGTTATTTAATATTTCCGGTTCCGATGAATTAACTATGATGGAAGTGAATGAAGCGGCAGAAATTATTACCGAGAGTATTGATACCAATGCCAGAATTATTTTTGGAGCTTCAGTGGATGACAGTCTTAAAAAAGGAGAGGTGAGAATTACGGTGGTGGCTACCGGATTTGATTTGGAATTTTCCTCCGGTGAGACCGGGGAAATTATATCACCACAGAAGAAAATTCGTTTGACTGAGCCGGAGATTGAAGAAGAGGAAGAAAAGTTTAAGCTCAATGATGATTTTTCTGCCGAAAGAATGGAGGCTAAAAAAAATAATAATTTAGAACTTAAAACGGTTAAACGCAAAATTAAAAAGGATGATAAGGAGGAAAAAAAACAGTTAATTATTCAAGATGAAGAAAAAACTACCGGAGAAGATGATCTTGAAATACCGGCTTTTATTCGAAAAAAATTAGGAAAATAGAACTGAGTGGGTTAAATAATAAATACCAATAAAGAAATAAATAAAAATGAGAAGAAACATTTTGAATTGTTTTGCTTTTAAGACAAAAGGAAATAAAGTTATTTTTATTTTTTAAAACACGATATTTTACTTTATCGTGGTTTTTATTTTTTAGAAGAAAAAAAATATAAAAAATACATTAGAGAGATTAAAAAAAATAAAGGTCGAGGACGACGGTCCTAAAACGTGAAGGGTTTAATTTTGAAAAAATTAAACTTAATTAATAAGTTAATTTTAAAATCTATGAAAAAAATAATGTTTAGTTTGTTGGCCATCGCTACTGTATCAGCTATTGCCGGAGTAAGTTCTTATGCTCTTTGGAGTGATAGTGAAACTTCAGAGGGTAATTATATGCAAGCCAGTTATATGGATATGACATTAGGTTCAGAACCTATTATGATTAGTAATGTTGTTCCCGGTCAAACAGGAACGGCTGAAATAACAATTAAGAATGATTCTCCCAATGTTAACGCAACATTGGAGGTAACAGCTGCGTCATTGATTGATTATGAAAATTGGTGCGTTGAGCCAGAGAAAAATGAAGGACAAGATCCTAGCTGTTCTCTTATTTCAGATACGGCTAATTTACCGACTGCACCACCTTTTGTTGGTGCCAACAAAGGAGAGTTAAGCGAGCATGTAAAAGTACAGTTTTTTATTGGCTCAACTCCAGTTAGTCCGGAAGTAACTTTGGCACAGTTAAAAACAATACCAACTCCAATTAGTGTGCCGGGACAATTTAGTCCTGGTCAAGAAGTTACTGTTAGGGCAGAGTGGAAAGTTGATAATAATAATGCTCCAGCAGATAATATTTTTATGACAGATGCAGTGATGGGTGATTTTGTTGTGACTATGAAACAAGCTACCAATTAAATTATTAGAGAAGCAGGAAATTTCCTGCCTCTCTTTTGCCAATTGATAATATAAATATAATCAATTGGCAAAATGAGGGAAGATAAAAACTGAAAAAGAAGATAAATAATTATTGGAAATGATAAATAGATTAATAAAAATTTTTGAAAATTTAATAGTGATTGTAGCAATAATTATCGTAATGTTTTTATTGGCTACAATGATATTGCCCAAATTTAATTATAATTTAATGGTAATTAAATCCGGTTCCATGGAGCCGGTCATTAAAACAGGG